>NZ_JBEXLP010000033.1:0-77305 GCF_040610035.1 Streptomyces sp. NPDC004542 | reverse complement strand
GACGGCGAAGAGGGCAGTATCAACGTGCGTTGAGGGCAGCATGCCGCAGCGCGATCACCCCCCCACCGGCCCGGTGACCTGCCACGCAAAGGCGGCCGCGGCCCCGTGCAGCCGTGGATCAGCAGCCGTGGGTCAGCCGGGCGGCGGTCCGCGCAGTCCCGCCGCCGCACGCGTCACCGCTGCCGTGCCCGCTCGTCCCGCGGCCCGCGACGATCACCTGGCTATAGTGCGGATGTGACAGCGAAGGAACCCCGGACCGGAGCGGCCTCCTCACTGGGCACGGGCCTGCGGATCATCAACACGGTCCTGGAGAGGGAGACATCCGGCCGGACCGGTTTCAATGTCGCCCGGCTCGCCGACGAACTCGGCATCGACCGCAGCAAGGCCTCGCGGATGACCCAGGAACTGTGCGACAGGGGCTTCCTGGAACGTCGCGAGGATTCCACGTTGCGCGTCGGACCGGAGTTCTTCTCCCTCTCCCAAGGCCTCCACCAGGGCGTTCTGGCCCGCAGCCGCCCGGTCCTGCGCCGGCTCGCGATCCGGTACGGCGCGAGCGCCCGCCTCTCGGTCCGCGACGGTGTCCTCGTCAGGCTGCTGCGCAGGGAGTCGGCGGCCGAACAGTGGCAGGCCCCGGCCGGCCTGATCACCCCGTGCTGGTGCACCGGAGCGGGGCGCGCGCTGCTCCTGGACCACGGCGAGACGGAACTCGCGGACCTTCTCGCGGACTACGAGCTGATCGGGGTCGGCGGACCGAACGCGGCGCACTCCGCACAGGAGCTGGTCGCGGCCAACGACCACGACCGGCCCACCGGCATGGTGGCCGCGCACGGCGAGTTCGAGCACGGGACCACCGAGTACGCCGTGCCCGTACGCGACGGCCACGCACGGATCGTCGCCGCCCTCGCGCTGCTCGGCAGGCAACCCGGTCTCGAGCCTGACGAGGACGCGATCCGCGCCGACCTCACCGCTGCGGCGTCGGAGCTCGAGCGGTTCCTCGACGCCGGCCGAAGGACGTGGACCGGCTCTCCCTGACCAGGCCGCGGGGCCACGCCGCGCCCCCGGTACTCCGATACTCGGGGCGGCACACCGGGGCATTCGGGGCAGCGTGCGGGGAACCCGTAGCGGATGAACTGGGAGGTGCCGGTGAGCAGTGAGGGCTTGGGCCTGGACGAAGTGTTGCGGGCAGCGGAGGACGCCGCCCCGGTGGAGTCGGTGGACGTGGTGGCCCGCAACCTGGAGAAGCGCCTCTCGGTGACAGAGGTGTCGTTCCTCTTCGTCGACGTACTCGGTCAGGAAGCCATTCGGCTGCCCAGAGCCGGTACGGCGGCACAGGCGCGCCGCGCGGCGGAGAGGATCGAGCTCGAGGGCAGCGTCTACGACCGGGTGCTGCGCTCCCAGCGCCTGCACGAGGAGGACGACCAAGAGGGCGGCTGCCGTCTGGTGGCGCCGGTGACGAACCGCGGCGACTGCATCGGCGTGCTGGACATGGTCGTGCCGTACCTGGACGACGGGGTCCGTGACGCCGTGACGCAGGCAGCGCACGCACTGGCGTACATCGTGGTCACCGACCGTCGCTTCACCGACCTCTACCACTGGGGACGGCGCACCACCACCATGAGTCTCGCGGCGGAGATCCAGCACCAGCTCCTGCCGTCGGCGTCCTGCTGCGAAGCTGCCCACTTCACCCTGGCGGGCGGCCTGGCCCCGGCCGACGACATCGGTGGCGACACCTACGACTACGCCGTCGACCAGGACACCCTCCATCTGTCGATCACCGACGCGATGGGTCACGACACGGCTTCCGCGCTGCTGGCCACCCTGGCCGTCAATGCCCTGCGCGGGGCCCGCCGGGCCGGCCTCGGTCTTCTCGAGCAGGCGTACGCCGCCCACCAGGCGATCGCCGGCAATGCTCGCGGCATGGCCACCGGCCAGCTGCTGCGTGTCGAGCTGGAGACCGGCGTCTGCGAACTGGTCAACGCCGGCCATCCCTGGCCGCTGCGGCTGCGCGGCGACCGCGTGGAGGAGCTGCCGGTGAAGGTCAACCTGCCGTTCGGGGTGCTCGCTCCGGTCACCTACGAGGTGCAGCGCCTCCGCCTGGAGCCGGGCGACCGCCTGGTGCTGATCACCGACGGCGCGCAGGAGCGGTGCGCTGCCGCGGTCGACCTGCCGGCCCTCATCCACGACACCCGCGACGAACATCCCCGCGAAGTGGTCCGGGCCCTGGTCGCGGCGGTCCACGGCGCGTGCGGGGGACAACTGGCGGACGATGCCACCACCCTGGTGGTGGACTGGCACGGCAGTCGGTCAGGACAGCGCCACAGCAACGGCGGCTCCAACGCCTGACGCCGGGTGACCGCGCGGCCCGGCGCGGTACCCCTACTCCTTGGGGGGCTTGACGGCGACGTCCAGGTAGAAGGCGTCGATGCTGCGGACCGCCGCCTCGAACTCCTCGAGGTTCACCGGCTTGGTGACGTACGCGTTGGCGTGGTGGTGGTATGCGCCGGTGACGTCGTCGGGCGCGGCGGACGTGGTCAGGACGACGACCGGAATGGTGCGCAGCTCGGGGTCCTCCTTCACCACGGCCAGGAACTCGCGGCCGTTCATGCGCGGCATGTTGAGATCGAGCACGATCAGGTCGGGGCGCTCGTTGGCCGGGTCGCGCAGGTAGTCCAGGGCCTCCACCCCGTCGGAGACCTGCGTGAGGTTACGGGCGCCCCGCTCCGTGAGCGCGTCCTGGATCAACATCGCGTCGGCGACATCGTCCTCGACCAGCAGCACGTCGTAGGGGCGGGTTGCGGCGGCAGCCATGATTCACGAGCTCCGGGGTGTCGGGCGATGGGTCGGGTGGGGGGTGCTGTTGGTGATCAGCCCGGGCCAGCGGCGCCGGGCTCCTTGACGGCTCATGTTCAGTGCCTGGCCGATCTCGGGATAGCCGGCGCCGCCCACGGCCGCGGCGTGCGCCGCCTCGTCCTCCAGACGCCGGACGGCCTCCTTGATCCCGGAGAGTACCCGCAGCCGCGCCAGGGCCTGTCGGCGGGCCTGGTCGACCGGGTCGCGATGGCCCTGCGGTGACGGCAGGGTCTCCGGTGCCATACGCCGGGCCAGCTCGTCCACTACCTGAGTCACCAGCGCGATCGTCTCTCCGGACGGTGGGGGAGGCCAAACGGAACCAGGCATGGCACCAGACTAAGGCGTTGATCTCACATTGGACAACATGTGTTGTCCAGGCGCGGGTACAGTGTGCTTGCCACGGGCAACTGTAGCCGTGATTCCGAGGGAGACATGCAGACCGCGATGAAGGCCGAGCCGTTCGACGCCGGGAGGGCGTCAGGTTGGACAACCCGACGCTGGCTGCGGGTCGGGGTCACCGCGACCCTGGCCGTCTTGACGGCCCTGGGAGCGCTGGGCGGCTGGGCCGTTTGGCGCACCTCACAGATCACGGCCGATCTGGTCGACAGGCGCTCTCCCGCCCTGATCGATGCGATGAGGGTCGAGCAGGCTCTGGTCAACCAGGAGACCGGCATCCGCGGGTACGGGCTGTCCGGCCGCCGGGAGTTCCTCCAGCCGTACGCGCAGGGCGTCAGCGGCGAGAAGACCGCCCTGCGGCGTCTGCGGCCGCTGGTACGGGGCGACGCCCGGGCCGGTGCCGACCTCGCCGAGGTCGAGAAACTGGCGGGCATCTGGCAGGAGCGCATGGCCCGGCCCGTCTCGGCTGCCGCGCCACAGGACGCGGCGAAGCTCACCGCGGAACGCGCGGCGGAGGGCAAAACCGTGTTCGACTCGCTGCGGCGGGCCATGGTGCGCCAGCAGGCCCACCTCCAGAGCGAGCGGGAGGCCGCCACCCACGATCTCCGGCAGGCGGTGTCCCTGCGTAACTGGATGTTCGCCGTCATCGCCGCGGTGATCCTCCTGGTTGCCGTGCTCGTCTTCGAAGGACTGCGCCGTGGCGTCACCGGCCCGCTCAGCCGCCTCGGCGCCGCGGCCCGCGACGTCGCGCAGGGCCGCTTCGACCGTTCCCTCACCGGCACCGGCCCCGCCGACCTGCGTCAACTCGCCTCCGACCTGGACTCCATGCGCCGCCGGCTGCTGGAGGAACTGCAAGTGAGCGAGGCGGCGCGCAGGCTGGTCGACGAGCAGGCACAGGACCTCAAGCGGTCCAACACGGAACTGGAGCAGTTCGCCTACGTCGCCTCGCACGATCTGCAGGAGCCGCTGCGCAAGGTGTCCAGTTTCACCCAGCTCCTGCAACGCCGTTACGGAGGTCAACTGGACGCGAAGGCCGACCAGTACATCGCCTTCGCCGTCGACGGCGCCAACCGTATGCAGACCCTCATCAACGACCTGCTGGCGTTCTCCCGGGTCGGCCGGGTGCACAACGACCACCAGACCGTGGACCAGGAAGCGGTGCTGAGCCGGGTCCTGGACGATCTCAGTGTGGCGGTCGAGGAGACCGGCGCCGAGATCACCCACGACCCGCTGCCCACGGTCGTCGGCGACACGACCCAGCTGGCCATGCTGTGGCAGAACCTGCTGTCCAACGCGATCAAGTTCCGCAGCCCCGACCGGCCTCCGCGCATCCACATCAGCGCCGCCAGGGAGGGCGACACCTGGGAGTTCGCGGTCAGCGACAACGGCATCGGCATCGCGCCGGAGTTCCACGAGAAGGTCTTCACCCTCTTCCAGCGACTGCACACCAAGGACGCGTACCCGGGCACCGGCATCGGTCTGGCCATGTGCAAGAAGGTGGTCGAGTTCCATGGCGGAGTGATCGGCATCGACCCGGCGTACACGTCGGGCACCCGAGTGGTCTTCACCCTGCCCGCTGTCGTGGCCGCGCCCGTGCCCTCCGCACCAGAGGCGCGACCGTGACCGGCGGGGCCGCGCGCTCCGAGGAGCGGGTGCGGATCCTGCTGGTGGAGGACGACGACGGAGACGCCCTCCTGGTCGAGGAACTCCTGTACGACACCGACCTGCCGCACACCCTCACGCGCTGCCGCACCGCCGCGGACGCGCGCAGGGCGCTGGGATCGGAAGCCGTCGACTGCGTCCTGCTGGATCTGCACCTGCCCGACGCGTCGGGAGTGGAGACGGTCCAGGCGATCCAGCAGGACACCCATGCGGCCATCATCGTCCTGACCGGGCTGGACGAACCCCGCGCGGGCGTCGACGCCCTCGCCGCCGGCGCCCAGGACTACCTCATCAAGGGCAAGGTCGAACCCGACCTGATGCAGCGTGCCGTCCGCTACGCCGTCCAGCGCAAGCAGGCCGAGCGCGCCAACGCCGCCCTCCAGATCGGACGGCTGCGCGCCGAGGAGAACGCACGCCTGGAACGCGGGCTGCTGCCCGAGCCCCTGCTGACCTCCGCCGCCGTCACCGCCTCCAGCCGCTACTTCCCGGGGCGGGCGCAGGCGCTGCTCGGCGGTGACTTCTTGGACGTCGTCCAGACCGACGACGGACAGGTCCACGCCGTCATCGGTGACGTCAGCGGACACGGCCCCGACGCGGCGGCGCTGGGTGTCTGCCTCCGGATCGCCTGGCGCGCCCTGACGCTCGGCGGCCATCGCGACCAGCAACTGCTCCGCCTGCTGGAACAGATCCACATCGCCGAACGCGCCGGCAGCGATCTGTTCACCACCTGCACGCTCATCACACTGGACCCGGAGACGACCACCCTCACCCTCCACCTGGCCGGTCACCACGCACCCCTCCTCACCACGCCCGAGGGCACCGAGGAGATCACCGCAGCCCATGGCATCGCTCTGGGCATCGCACCCGGCCTGGGCGGGTGGCCCGCCACCAGACTCGCGCTGCCGCCCCGCGGAGCGCTCACCGCCTACACGGACGGCCTCATCGAAGGTTTCGCCGAGGGCACCGGAGCCCGGCTGGGCGTCGACGGCCTGCTGCGCATCATCGACACCATCCGCACGCCCGACCCGGGCGCCCACCTCGACCAGCTCATCGCCCGGACCCGCACCCTCAACGCCGAGCGGCACACCGACGACCTCGCCGTCCTGCGCCTGGACTGGAACACCAGCACGACCAAGCAGACGGCAGGCACCTGGCGCACCACACCCTGAACAGGTGAAGAACCCGCCGGCATCGAGCCCGCCCGGACCGCCGCGGCGATGGTCAAAACTGCGTCATGTGACATCGACGGCTGAGAGTCCGGGAGTCACCCCCACGTACCGAGGGGGTAAGCAGATGCGACTCCCGACGAAGGGTGGCTCCTTGATCCCGCAACGCATCGTCCTCGCCTCGGTCGCAGGGCTCGTCTCCGCGTTCCTGCTGGGCGCGTGCGGTTCCTCGAACAGCAACGTGTCCGGCGCGAGCCCCGGCGGCGCTGCCCCGGCCGTCACGGCCGCGTCGGATTCCGCGACCCCCGTACCGGCCACCTCGGCACCGGCCGCCGGCGGCAACCCGGGGAGCGGACACCTGGCCACGACCACCATGGTGACGGCCGAGGCGACGAGCGGCACGGGCAGCGTCGTGACCGACGACAAGGGCATGACCCTCTACCGGTACGGCAAGGACCAGGCGAATCCCTCCAAGTGGACGTGTGCCGGTGCGTGCACCGACACGTGGATGCCCGTCATCGTGAAGGATTCCGTGCGGACCTCGGGGGTCGAGAAGACCCTGCTCGGCACGGTCCACCGCGACGGCATGACACAGCTCACGCTGGCCGGCTGGCCGCTGTACCGGTACGTGGGCGACACGAGGGCCGGCCAGGTGAACGGCCAGGGCAAGGACAACGAGTGGTACGCGGTCACCCCGTCCGGTCAGGAGTCCTCCCTGACGGGCTGACGCCGACGGGTGCCCGGCTGGGCATTCGCCGGATACGCGCGCCGTCGATCGACTACTGTGCGAACTCGCAGTGCTACTCACGGTCAGCTGAGGAGGAATCCTGTGTCATCACCCTGCGGCCCCGAGCACGCTCCCGCCGGCGATGTGGGCGCCGCGCTCATGATGATCGACTCTCGGCTCAAAGCCATTTACGACGACAAGACCCGGACCGACGCCGAAGAACAGGCGCTGACCGACCAGTTCGCCGCGTCGCTGGGGCCCACCGGAGTCGACGACATGCTGGACGGTGCCTGCACCGTCATCTACATGTTCATGCAGTGGCTGCGGATGGCCTACGAGGATCACGGCAAGGACGTCGTCGAGTGCGTGGTTCCCAACCTCGTGGCCACCATGCGCAGGATGCCCAGGAGCGTCCGTCCCGAGGTCATCCCCACCATGGCCGGCCTGCTCGTCGCCGCAGGCACCGGCCTGAGCCCCGGCCTGTGGCGCAAGCAGTACGGATACTGGACCAAGGACGAGATGAACCCCCTGGAAGCCACCGCACTCCTGCTCGCCGAGCACATCAACCGACTCGCCGACGACCGCGACTTCGCCACCCGCATGATCACCGAAGCCCTCTTCAGCGTGGAGGAAGGCTGACGGCGCAGGCAAGACGCTGCGAGCCGTGCCCCGCCCGGCGTGACCGGTCCGCGAGGCCGCTCTTCTGTACAGCTCGACTGGGTGGGACTGGCCGATCGAGGTCCTTGTCCCCGCCCAGCGTTCCCAGGGCCATGCCGATGGTGTAGTCGACGACCGCGGCTCCCAGTGCCCCGTCGACCGCGGTCATCATTTCCTTCAGTGACACTTCCACGCTCGCCATGGCGGCGTCCTCCCCTTTGGCTGTCGGATGCGGCGGGCCGGCACTCGCCGTCCCGTCCGATGCACGGACCGTAGGCCGGGCCGGGGGAGGCAGGGACGGCGTCTGCGGGACTGACGGATGATGGTCGGCGGACTGTGTTCCCTGTCCGTTCGAATGACCGGAACTGGCGTGGAAAAGCGGGAAGTCGGCGCGGCTGCCGGGTGGCGGCCGGACACCGGGACCGCCGCGCCCCGCCCGTGCCCGGCCGCGGTCGGGCCGAGCGCCGACATCGCCTGCGGAATTGCAAAATTTCGCAATTAGTTAGATGCTGCATTGACAGTGCTCGCAAACAGCTACGCGCACAGCCGCTCGCGTCCGCCCCCCGGGGGGTGGGACTCGTCAGGAAAGCCGAGGTGTCGTGTCCGTTCCGCTGTACCAGGCCAAGGCCGACTTCTTCCGGATGCTGGGGCATCCCGTGCGGATACGGGTGCTGGAGCTGCTGCAGGACGGGCCGATGCCGGTGCGGGGCCTGCTGGCCGCCATCGAGGTGGAGCCGTCCGGCCTGTCGCAGCAGCTGGCGGTGCTGCGCCGCTCGGGGATCGTCACGTCCGCCCGCGAGGGCTCGACCGTCGTCTACGAGCTGGCCGGCGGTGACGTCGCGGACCTGATGAAGGCGGCGCGGCGGATCCTGACGGAGATGCTCGCCGGCCGGAACGAACTGCTGGCCGAGTTGCGGGAAGCCGAGGACGTCGCACGATGACCACCGTAGGGAGCCGGGTGCGGGCCCGGATCGTGTCGCTGCTGCCCGGTGCGGCCGACCTCGCCGAGGTCCGGCGCGACCCGCGCCGGGACGTGCTCGCCGGCCTGACCGTGGCGATCGTCGCACTGCCGCTCGCGCTCGGCTTCGGTGTCTCCTCCGGGCTCGGCGCCGAAGCGGGCCTGGCGACCGCCGTCGTCGCGGGCGCGCTCGCCGCGGTCTTCGGCGGGTCGAGCCTGCAGGTGTCCGGTCCGACCGGGGCCATGACGGTCGTCCTGGTGCCGATCGTGAGCCGGTACGGGCCGACCGGGATGCTCACCGTGGGACTCATGGCGGGCGTCATCCTCGTCGGCCTGGCGGTGCTGCGGGCCGGGAAGTACATGCAGTACGTGCCGGCCCCGGTCGTCGAGGGCTTCACCCTCGGCATCGCCTGCGTGATCGGCCTGCAGCAGATCCCGAACGCGCTCGGCGTGCCCAAGCCGGAGGGTGACCGGGTGCTGGTGGTCACCTGGCGGGCGGCCGAGGAGTTCGCGAAGAACCCGGACTGGACGGCGGCCGGCTTCGCGGTCGCGGTGACCGCGGTCATGCTGGCAGGGGCCCGGTGGCGGCCGACCGTGCCGTTCTCGATCGTCGCGGTGATCGCGGCGACGATCGTGGCACAGCTGGCCCACCTGCACGCGGCCAAGCCGATCGGTGACCTGCCGGCGGGACTGCCCGCACCGTCGCTGTCCTTCCTCGACCCGGGCTCGCTCGGCACGTTCCTCGCTCCCGCGGTCGCGGTGGCGGCACTCGCCGCGCTGGAGTCCCTGCTGTCCGCCTCCGTCGCCGACGGCATGACGGTCGGGCAGAGACACGACCCGGACCGGGAGCTGTTCGGCCAGGGCCTCGCGAACATCGCCGCCCCCTTGTTCGGAGGGGTCCCGGCCACCGGCGCGATCGCCCGTACCGCGGTCAACGTCCGCACCGGCGCCGGCTCCCGTCTCGCTGCCCTCACCCACGCCGCCGTCCTCGCCGTGATCGTCTTCGCGGCCGCGCCGCTCGTGTCGAAGATCCCGCTGGCGGCCCTCGCCGGCGTCCTGCTGGCCACCGCGATCCGCATGGTCGAGGTCGGCTCGCTGAGGGCCATGGTGAAGGCCACCCGCTCCGACGCCCTCATACTCGTGCTGACCGCCGTGGCGACACTGGCCCTGGATCTCGTGTACGCCGTGATCATCGGCCTCGTCGTCGCGGGCGTCCTCGCCCTGCGTGCCGTCGCCAAGCAGGCCCGCTTCGACCAGGTGCCGCTCGACCGGGGCGACCGCAGCGCGGAGGAGCACGCGCTGCTCGCCGAGCACATCGTCGCGTACCGCATCGACGGCCCTCTGTTCTTCGCCGCCGCCCACCGCTTCCTGCTGGAGCTCACCGAGGTCGCCGACGTCCGGGTCGTGATCCTGCGGATGTCGCGGGTGTCGACGATGGACGCCACCGGCGCGCTCGTCCTGAAGGACGCGGTGGAGAAGCTGCGGCGCCGTGGCATCCTCGTCCTCGCGTCCGGGATACGCCCCGACCAGCGTCAGGTTCTGGACTCCGTCGGCGCACTCGACCTGCTGTGCCACGAGGGCCGGGAGCACCCCACCACCCCGGAGGCCATCCGGGCCGCCCGCGACCACCTGGAGACGGCCGGAGTCCTGGCTTCGCTCCCCGCGCAGCAGCCCCCGTCCTCCGGCGAGGAAGCCCTGCGATGAGCACTTCCCCCGCCACCCTCCGCATGGTCGAGGTCTCCGGCGCGGAGGCCCTGTGGCTGTTGGAGGGCAGCACGCTGGGCCGGCTGGTGTACGTGCACCGGGATCTGGCCGTCGTCCGGCCCGCCCGGCATGTGTGGGCGTACGGCCGTCTCGTCGTGCGTGCGCCGGCCCCGGCCGCGGCGGTGCCCGCGACGGCGACGTACCACGTCGACGACGTCCGCGCCGTTCCCGGTACCGGCTGGGCGGTCACCGTCTCCGGGCCGGCCGAGGTGGTCGGCGACCCGGACGAGGCCGCCCACTACCGGCGCACCCTCACCGGCTGGGCCCACGGCCCGCACGACACCCTGGTGCGTCTGCACCCTACGACCGTCACCGGTTTCCGACTCGCCCGAGCGGAGGCGTGAGCGATGTCCACGCAGCTGGCAACCCTGCCCCACCGGCACGTGCTCACCCTGCCCACCGAGCCGGCCTCCGTACGCATCGCCCGGCAGACCGCCGAGCAGGCCCTGATCGAGTGGGGCATAGGACTGCGCCACCCCACGGTGGACCCGGCCCTGCTGATCCTCGCCGAGCTGGTCACCAACAGCGTCCGGCATGCCGCCGTCCTCTCCCCGACGGTGACCGTGATCTACGCGGCGGGGCCGGACTGTCTGGCCTTCGCCGTCCACGACCGCCACCCCTACCAGCCGCCGGTGTACGGCACGGCGACCGGGACCGGGACGAGCGGCCTGGCCACCGTCATGGAGCTCACGCTCGGGCTGGGCGGCACAGCGGTGGTCCGCGGCGACGCCGACGGCGGCGGCAAGAGCATATGGATCACTCTCCCCCTGTGACCTGACAGCGGACTCCCGTCGGCACCCCGCGTGGCTGAAGCCCATGACTTGCTAACCTTGACAATTCATGAAGCCGTCAACAAGGGACGAGGGCGGGCCGGCTGTGCCGTGCCGCCGTACGGGGGAGGGGCCGGCGAGGTGAGTACGCCGCTATACCAGCTGAAGGCCGAGTTCTTCAAGACCCTCGGCCACCCGGCCCGCATCAGGGTCCTGGAGCTGCTGAGCGAACGCGAGCACGCGGTCGCCGAGATGCTGCCCGAGGTGGGCATCGAGCCTGCGCACCTTTCGCAGCAGCTCGCGGTGCTGCGGCGGGCGAACCTGGTACGGACCCGGAAGGAGGGGGCGAACGTGTACTACTCCCTGACCAGCCCGCAGGTGGCGGAACTGCTGCGGGTGGCACGCTCCATCCTGTCGGGCGTGCTGGCGGGGCAGGCGGAACTGCTCGCCGACCTGAAGGCGGCCCAGCCGGAGGGGAAACAGCCGTCGTAGCGACGCCCATCGCCCGGCGGCCGTCCGGGAGGCACGCGGCGGCGACGCCGAGGAGCAACGCCTCGGACGACGACTACGTGACGGCCCTGCTGTCCCAGGCTCTCACCTCTGACGTGGTCTTCTGGGGTCCGCTCGGCCGAAGCGAGGAAGTGGAGGCAGTCGAACGCCTCGTGCTGGACATCCGCCGCCACCCGACCGGTGCGGGCACGATGGTCCGCTGCTCGGCCGTGGACATGCCAGGCGAGTGGGCCCGCTACCGGTGGGCCTTCACCACGCCGGACGGAGGCCCGCGGCTGGCCGGAACGGACGTGGTTCACCTGCGACAAGGCCGCATCGACCAGATGATCGTCTTTGCGGGGGACATCAAGCACGCGCCCTGACGCACACAAGGTCAGGGATGCCGCGTCGGACCGTGCAACGGCCGGGCGCGGGCCGCGCGGGCGGCCCCGATGATCAGCGGCCTCGCTGCCCCATGCGGGGCATCGTCGAAAGACCGTCCCGGCCCGGGCGACCCTCACCCCGGTCCTCTCGTCTGCCGCTCAGGGCATGCTGACCGCCTGCACCGCACTCCTGGGCGGGCGGGCCCGGGGCGTAGCCGGCCGCGGCGCGGTGCTGCTCTCCTGCGCGGCGGTCTCCGGCCTGGTGGCCAACGCCGTACTCGCGCGGTTTCCGCGCTCGGCCACCCCCGACACGGTCATCTGGGCCGGCGCCCTGGTGGAAACCCCGGGGCTTTGCCGTCGTTGAGGAACGTGGACGTGTCTCCAGCCCTCCTTCTGCATGAAGGAAAAACAGCACAGGCAAGAAATCCGGGGATCGAGTGGCATGGGTTTGACCAGCGAAGCAACCGTGTACGCCATGGCGGCCCTGTCTGCCGCCTGTGTGGCTCTGCTGGTCTGGTTGTGGCCACGGCTCGCCCGGCAGGGGTGGCGGCAGGTACTCGGACGGCTGGCGGCCATCGGGGTGACCCAGGTGGCGATCATCGCGGCCTTCGCGTGCTGGCTGAACTCGTCGTACCAGTTCTTCGGCTCGTGGGGCGAGCTCTTCGGCGACACGGAAACCACTCCCGTCGGGGTGACGCAGGCGTCCCTCGGCAACGGCACGGGGCGCGGTGGCCCGGCGGGGGCGTTGATACAGCCGGGCACCGACGAGCAGTTGCACCGGGTCAGCGGGCTGCCCGCCGGTCCTGCCGCGGTGAACGGCCGGGTGGAGTCCGTGAAGGTCATCGGCCGCCGCACGGGTGTGGTCGACCCCGCGTTCGTCTACCTGCCACCGCAGTACTTCCAGAAGGCGTACGCCAGGCAGCGTTTCCCGGTGATCGTGACCCTCAGCGGATATCCCGGCAGCATCTTCAATCTCGCCGAGCACCTGCGGGTGTCCCAGACCGCCGGACAACTCCAGAAGAGCGGTCAGATGCAGCCGACGGTCATGGTGATGATCCGGCCGACCATCGCCCCGCCGCGCGACACCGAGTGCGTGGACGTGCCGGGCGGACCGCAGGCCGAGACCTTCCTGGCCAAGGACCTCCCGGAGGCCCTGAAGTCCGTGTACCGGGTGGGTCACGACGCCAGTGCCTGGGGCGTCATGGGCTACTCCTCCGGCGGCAGTTGCGCCATGCAGCTGACGATGCGCAACCCCGGCGTGTACACGACCGCCGGCGCCCTGTCCCCGGACTACGAGGTCAAGGACGACCCCACGACCGGCAACCTCTTCGGCAGCGGGCCGAGTCGCGTCGACCGGGTCCATGAACACGATCTGATGTGGCGGCTGAAGCACCTGCCCGCACCGCAGGTCTCGGTCCTGGTCGCCGAGAGCAAGCACGGCGAGCGTGGCTACCCGCGGACGCTGGCCTTCATCGACGCCGTCAAGGCCCCCATGCGTGTCACCTCCGTCCAGCCCGACCAGGGCAGTCACAACTTCCCGACGTGGGTACGGGAGATGCCCGCCGCCCTGAAGTGGATGGGCCGGCAGCTGACCTTCCCCCAGGACGTGGTGCCCCGGCACCACCCCCGGCCGAGGACGTCGCCCGGACCTGTCGCCGCCGGCCGGCGTTCTTGAGATCCAGGACCGGACCGGCGGCGGCCGGACCTGGGACAAGGCCCTTTCCGGCGCCGGGAAACCCGGGTGTGCCGTGGTTCGGGATCCGCTACCGTCCTTGCCGTGCGGGTGCGCAGGCTGCGGCTACTTCGCCTCTCGAGCGGGTGACGCGGGTTCGAATCCCGCCGCCGGTGCCACGCCGGCGTCGTCCAGCGGCCCAGGACGCCCACAGTCCGCCGCCGACTCAGAACTCCGCACACCAAAGGCATGAGCCGTCCGCCGCGGGAAGCCGTGGCGGACGGCACGCGCCGGGCACCGCACGCGTCGGCCGGACGGCGCACTTCAGCCGGCGGCAGGCCGCGCTCCCGTGACTGTCTCCAGCCGCCCGGCCGCACCGTCCAGGAGCAGCTCCAGGGCCGTCGGGTAGGCGCTGGTGAGCATGCGGGTGGTCAGGAGGGGAGCCGCCTCGGCGATGCGGGGGTGGGTCGTCGGGGGCAGGCGGCCGTAGGTCGAGCTCCACCTGTCGTCGTCGGCGCGCTGGGAAGCGCTCGGCAGGGCGAGGGACGCGGAGTCGAGGGCGGCGAAGGCCAGCGTCTGGTCGATGAAGGCGTGGTAGATGCGAACGGTGTCCGTCAGCGGGAAGCCGGCGCCGCGCAGCACGTCCAGCACGGCCTCGTCGGCGGCCAGTTCGTGCGGGCGACCGGTGACACGGTTGGCGGTCAGCAGGGCAGCCTGCGGGTGTGCCACGTACGCGGCGTGGATGCGCAGGCCTATGTCCCGCACATCCGCGCGCCAGTTCCCCGTCGGCTCCCAGCCCAGCAGCGCCTGACCGATGAGCGCGTCGCCGATGGCCAGCGTCAGGTCGTCCATACCGCGGAAGTACCGGTACAGCGTGCTCGCGTCGCAGTCCAGGGCCAGCCCGAGGCGGCGCGCGGTGAGCCCGGCGCTCCCGTGTTCGCGCAGCATGCGCAGGGCGGCTTCGACGATCAGCCGCTCGGAGAGCACGGTACCGCTCTTGGTCGGACGGCGCCGCCGCCGCTTCTCCTCCGGCACGACCTCTTTGGGCACGGCCGCCTCCTTCCCGGAGCCCCTTATGCCAACGCGATTGACCTTACACCGGCCCGCACCGTTGTATCGCTGTCAAGGCGCACCCGTCCTCGACCTCGTCCACGTTCGACCGAGAAGGAGATTCCGTCATGCGTGTACTGCTCGTGGGAGCCGGTGGTGTGGGCACCGCCGTCGCCCGGATCGCGGCCAGGCGGCCGTTTTTCGACCTGATGGTGGTCGCCGACCGCGACCTCGGCCGGGCCGAGGCGGCGGTCACGGCCCTCGGTGCCGACGGCGCCCGCTTCCGTGCCGAGTGTGTGGACGCGGGCGACGAGGCGGCGGTGGTCGCCCTGCTGGCACGCCACCGGTGCGACGTCCTGCTCAACGCCACCGACCCACGCTTCGTCATGCCTCTGTTCCGAGGCGCGCACACGGCCGGCGCCGCATATCTCGACATGGCGATGTCGCTGTCGCGGCCCCATCCCGAGCGTCCGCTCGAGGAGTGCGGCGTCAAGCTGGGTGACGAACAGTTCGCCCTGGCCGCCGAGTGGGAGAAGACGGGCGGGCTGGCCCTCGTCGGCATGGGCGTGGAGCCCGGCCTCTCCGACGTGTTCGCCCGGTACGCCGCCGACGAGCTCTTCGACGAGATCACGGAGATCGGCGTCCGTGACGGCGCGAACCTCACGGTCGACGGCTACGACTTCGCCCCGTCCTTCAGTATCTGGACCACCATCGAGGAGTGCCTGAACCCGCCGGTCGTGTACGAGGCCGGCCGCGGCTGGTTCACCACCGCACCGTTCAGCGAACCGGAGGTGTTCGACTTTCCCGAGGGCATCGGGCCGGTCGAGTGCGTGAACGTGGAGCACGAGGAAGTGCTGCTGATCCCCCGCTGGGTCGACGCGCGGCGTGTCACCTTCAAGTACGGGCTGGGAACGGAGTTCATCGAGACGCTGAAGACACTGCACAAGCTGGGGCTGGACGGCACCTCCCCGGTGACCGTGCCCGGCGCCGGGGGACCCGTCGTGGTCTCGCCGCGGGACGTCGTCGCCGCGTGCCTGCCCGATCCGGCGACGCTGGGGCGGCGCATGCACGGCAAGACCTGCGCGGGAACCTGGGTGCGCGGCACCAGGGACGGCGCGCCACGTGAGGTGTACCTCTACCACGTGGTGGACAACCAGTGGTCCATGGACGAGTACGGCTGCCAGGCGGTGGTGTGGCAGACGGCGGTCAACCCGGTCGTCGCCCTGGAGCTCCTGGCCACCGGTGCCTGGACAGGCTCGGGCGTCCTCGGCCCCGAAGCGTTCCCGGCACGCCCGTTCCTCGACCTGCTGACCGCATACGGCTCACCGTGGGGCATGCGCGAGCAGTGACACCCGTCGGGCCCGGGGCGCGAGGCTCGGGGCTCGGGGCTCAGCTCGACCGGGGCGCCGGGTCGCCGACGGCGCGTATCTCCCGTACCAGTCGGGCTGTCACCGGTACGGGCACGCCGTGGCGGTCGGCAGCGCGCAGCAACGCCCCTCCGATGGCGTCGAGTTCCAGTGGCCTGCCCGCCTCCGCGTCGCGCTGCATGGAGGACTTCGCTTCGGGCGGGAAGGCGTCGTACCGGGCCAGGGCTTGAGCGGGATCGGCGGGGGCACCGCAGGCGCGGCTCACCGTGGCGGTTTCGGCGACCAGGCTTTCCAGCTCCTCGCGGTGGCGGGTACGGGCCTTTCCGAGGGGGAGCCCGTACCGGGTGGTGAGCAGGGCGAAGGGCGCGAGGAAGGCCATTTTCCCCACAGGGCCGCGGAACCGCCATGTCCGTGCCTCCGCGTCCCGAAGAGGAAGATCATTCCCATCATGTCAACATTCCTGCTGGTTCACGGAGCTTGGCACAGCGGGCGGTGCTGGGAGCGGGTGGTCCCGCTGCTGGAGTCGGCCGGGCATCGTGTGTTCACGCCGTCGCTGACCGGCTACGGCGACAAGACACACCTGCTCGGTCCCGAGGTCGGGCTCGACACGCACGTCGAGGACGTCGTCAAACTGATCCACGAGGAGGACCTCGCCGAGGTGGTGATCGTGGGTCACAGCTACGCGGGACTGGTCGTCTCCTGCGTGGCCAACGAGGTCCCGGAACGGATCGCACACCTGGTGTACCTGGATGCGATGGTCCCGGAGCACGGCGAGACCGCCGTCGACGTCCAGCCCATGACCCAGCACCTGATCGACCTGGCCGCGAAGTCCAGCAGTCCCTGGCGCGTTCCACCGCTGCCCGAAATGCCCGCGCCCCTCGGTCTGTTCGGGGTCACCGACCCGGCGGACGTCGCGTGGCTGCGTGCCATGCTCTCCGACCAGCCGGTGCGCTGCCTGCGGCAACCGGTCCGGCTGGACAATCCGGCAGCGGACCTGATTCCGCGTACGCACATCCACTGCGTCGGCGTGGTGCCGGAAGGGATCACGCGACGGCCCGTCCCCGCGGTACAGCCCAACGGATCTCCGGCACAGGTGTGGGAACTGCCGACCGGGCACGACTGCATGATCACCATGCCGGCAGAGCTGAGCGGACTGCTGCTCAGACTCGACCCTCGGCGTCGTCCGGCCGCGTGAACCCGTGGCTCCGCTCCACTTTCGCCACGTGCAGCGTGTAGCTCTGGTACCACTCGGCCTGCCCGCGCTGCTGCGCCGCGCGGTGCTCGGCGTCGCGCCGCCACTGCGTGAGGGCGTCGGCGTCGCGGAAGTACCCGACGGTGATGGACAGTCCGCCAGGTGTCTGCGCGTGGTCCATCCCCAGGAACCCGGGTACGTCCTTCACCAGGTCTTCCACGCGCGCGCTGGTCTCGCGGTAGCCGCTCTGGTCCTGGGTCCGCACCGCTGTGAAGACACTCACGTAGTAGGGGGGTTCAAAGGCTTCGACGGGTGCGACGGGCGCGGCGGACGCTTCTGAGTGGTTGCTCATGGCGTCACCGTAGAGCGGGACGCGTCCAGCGATCCAGTGCCTTTCCGCATCCGACTGTTCCTCACTTGTAGGACCAATCGCGGCCGTAGAGTTCGCGAAACCTTTACAGAGGTGTGACTTTGCCGGTATAACCCCCGCAGAGGTAGAACCAATTGCTCGACGTCGGCCGCCAAGGGCGGTCAACAGGCCCTACCAGTTCCCCGCACCACCTCACCCCCACACCTTGAGGAGAATTCGTGCGCCTGCTGGCTTCTTCCCCGGCCACCGGCGGTTCCGGCCGCCCGCGGCGGTCCGGCCGCAAGACGTTGACCCGCGCGGCCACCGCGATGTCGGTGTTCCTGGCCGCCGCGGTCCTCTCGCTGTCGTCGTCACCCCTCACGCCCGCCGCCGCGGCCACCCGGACCCAGGTCGCGGCGTGGAGCACCGGCCTCAACCAGGGCGGGCCGGGGTTCTCCGACCAGACGATCCGCGAAGTGGTGCACCTGTCCTCCGGCGGCTCGACGGTGCGGCTGCAACTGTCCAACCTGAGGGGCACGTCGACGCTCACCGTCGGCCACGTGGACGTCGCCGTCCAGTCCAGTGGGGGAGTGCCCGTCGCGGGCACCCATCATCGCGTGACCTTCGGCGGATCCACCGGGGTCACCCTCGCCGTCGGTGCGGAGCAGGTCAGCGACGAGGTCGCGCTGAGCACCAGCGCCGATGAGAACCTGCTCGTCAGCATCTACGTCTCGAACACCATCGACACGTCGAGCTGGCACCCCAACGCCCAGGCGACCACATGGATATCGTCCTCCGGCGATCACGCCGCCGACGACACGGTCGCCTCGTATCCGACGCACACGTACGCCTCCTACCTCCTCGGCGGTCTGTGGGTGAACTCGGCCACGGCCGCGGGCACGCTGGTCGCCCTCGGGGACTCGATCACCGACGGCGTCAAATCCTCCGTCAACGCCGACCGGCGCTACCCGGACGACTTGGCCCGCCGCCTCGCGGCCGTCAGCGGCGGCCCTCACCTGAGCGTCGCCAACGTCGGCATCGGAGGCAACCGGGTCCTGGCCGACGGCAGCGCCAACTCCGGACTCAGCGCACTCCACCGCTTCGCCCACGACGCCCTGGCCCAGCCGAACGTGAAGACCGTCCTCCTGCTGGAGGGGATCAACGACATCACCTACAACAGCGCTTCGGCCTCGTCGATCACCTCCGGCTACCAGACGCTGATCACGCAAGCGCACGCCGCGGGCGTCAGGGTCGTGGCCGCGACGGTGATGCCGTTCAACGGCATGTCGGGCTACACCGCGGCACGGGAGACCATCCGGCAGCAGGTGAACACCTGGATCCGGACCTCCGGCGCGTTCGACGCCGTGCTCGACTTCGACCTGGCGGTCCGCAACCCCGCCGACGCCACCACCTTGCTCCCGGCCTACGACAGCGGTGACCACATCCACCCCAACGACGCCGGCTACCAGGCGATGGCCGACGCCGTGACGCTCTCCGCCCTGGGATGAGCCGCGAGACCGGCCGCGCACGGTGACGATCTCGTTGCCGCAGTCCCCGGACTGCGGCAACGACCGCGTGCGACACGCACCCACCGGCCGGGGCATCGGGCCCGGCCACCAGACGGGACGCGGGCCTCGGCCCGGTACCGGGGACGCCGTCGTACGCGAGGAGCGGCCGGTGCCGGTGCTCACCGGAGAGCTTCGTCCCCGGTTCCCCGCTCGGCCGGTCTCGCCACCGGTCATGGCCTCCGACGTCACCCGCGAGACAACCCCCCCGCGTCAGCGTCGTTCTCGAACACACCCCCGCCGACCACACACGCGCGCAGCGCACCTTCGACAAACCGGAGCCACCCGCGGACGTGACCGACGCCTTCCGAGGCCCGTGCCGGACGGCGGGCAACCACGACCGGCCTCTGCGTGTCTAGCCAGCGTCACGCGTCATGAGGCCTCGCCGTGCGCGACGGGCGAGCCCTCCGATCTCGAAGGGGCATGCCATGCGTATCCGCCCGACCGTCGCCGCGGTGTTCCTTGCCACCGCCCTGTCCGCGTCCGTGATTCCGGCAGCCGCCCACGCGGCGGACCGGGCCGCCGCCGGCGACACGACGTTCTCGGACGTCGTCGTCAACGGCGGCAAGGACATCGTGCTCGGCCTGAGCACCAAGAAGACGGTCACCATCAGGTGGACAGCCACGGACCAGGACGGCGTCGCCGCTTCCTGGGCCTATCTGTGGCACGGTCCCCACACCGATGACGCCGATGGCATCCTGCCGGCCTACCCGCCGGCGGGCACCTGCACGGTGTCGTCCGCCGACCCCACCACCTCCGTCTGCCAGGTCGGCTTCGGCGTGGACGCCGCACGGGACTTCGACGACAACGGCCTCGCCGGCACCTGGAAGGTGCTCGCCGAGGCACAGGACGCAGGCGACGACTGGACCGACGTCGACGTGGCCGCTACGGCACGCTTCAAGCGGTACGCCAAAGTGACGGTGAACGCTTCGCCCGAGCCGGTGAAGAAGGGGAGGACGATCACGGTCACGGGCAAGCTGACCCGCGCGGACTGGAGGAGCGGCACCTACACCGGGTATCGAGGACAGGCGGTACAACTGCAGTTCCGCACGAAGGGCAGCAGCACCTACTCCACCCTCGAGACCGTCACCAGCGGCAGCGGCGGCTCCCTGAAAGCCACCACCAAGGCCAAGAGGGACGGCTACTTCCGCTTCGTCTTCGCCGGCACGGGCACCACTGGCCCGGCCACCGCGGCCGGCGACTTCGTGGACGTCAAGTGAGTGCGGGGCAGGTCGCGGCGGGGTGCCGCGCTTTCGCTGAGCGACCGCCCGTGCGGGGCCGTCCGAGTGCAAGCAGCAGCCGCCATGAGGAACACGGATGAACGTGTGACGCGGATTCGCGAGGCGCGCCGCCGACTCGCGCAGGAGGGGCCACCGCGGACGCGAGACCACGAGAGGGACTTCGAGACCGTCACGGTACCCGGACGGCACGGCGATCAGCTGCGCGATCTGCTGGTCTCCGAGGGGGCCGAGAAGGTCGTCGAGATCGGTCGATCAGCATGCGGGTGTACTCGTGCCGCGGCTGGTGGAGGACCGAGCGGGTGGGCCCCTGCTCGACCACCTCGCAATGGCGCATGACCAGCGCCTCGTCGCACCACTGGGCGACCAGGGCGAGGTCGTGGGAGACCAGCACCAGGGCGAGCCCGGTGCGCTCGCGCAGGTCGGCGAGGAGATCGAGGATCTCTGCCTGGACGGTGACGTCGAGGGCGGTGGTGGCCTCGTCGGCGATGAGGATCAGCGGGTCTGCGGCGACCGCGGCCGCGATCCGCTCGTTCAGCGGGTCACCAGCAGTCCCCGGTTGCGCAGCACCCGCCGCTCAAGCGGGCTGAAGATCAGCAGATCGATGGCGATCCCGACGAGCAGGATCAGGAGGATGGCCAGGAACACCTGCGACATGCTGCTGTTGTTGCGCCCGTTCTCCAGCAACTGACCGAGGCCGACGCCCAGATCGGGTGAGGAGGCGATGATCTCGGCGGCCATCAGCGAGCGCCAGGAGAAGGCCCAGCCCTGCTTCAGGCCGGCCAGATAGCCGGGGACCGCCGCGGGCATCACGATGTGCCAGGCTCCGCGCAGCCCGGTCGCGCCCAGGGTCTGCCCGGCGCGCAGGTACAGCGGCGGGGTCTGGTCGATGCCGGCGACGAGTCCGTTGGCGATGGAGGGGACCGCGCCGAGCAGGATCACGGCGTACATCATCGA
The DNA here is from genome assembly GCF_040610035.1 of Streptomyces sp. NPDC004542. Classification (NCBI taxonomy): domain Bacteria; kingdom Bacillati; phylum Actinomycetota; class Actinomycetes; order Kitasatosporales; family Streptomycetaceae; genus Streptomyces; species Streptomyces sp. NPDC004542. The sequence goes on along the minus strand of NZ_JBEXLP010000033.1, from coordinate 56,093 downwards.
GTCGTTCAGGCCCAGCCAGATGACGGCGGGCGGCACCCAGGCCACCGACGGCAGCGACTGCAGTCCGGACAGGATGGGGCCGGCGGCCGCCCGGACGAATCCCACCCGGGCGACCAGCAGTCCGAGCGGCGTACCGATGGCGAGCGCGAGCAGGAAGCCGAGCAGGCCGCGCGAGACGCTGGTCCAGATGTAGCCGAGCAGGGTGCCCTGGAGCCAGGCGTCGCGCACCTCGTCCCATACGGCCGAGGGCGCGGGCAGCTTGTAGTCGGGGGCGACCTCGGCCCAGACCAGCAACTGCCAGACCACCAGCACCAGTACGACCGCGATGAGGGGCGGCAGCACCTTGCGCACGAGAATCTCGCGCAGCGGCGCGGTACCGGCCTGCACCGAGTCCAGGGCGTCGAGCCCGGCCTCCACTCCCGCCAGGTCGTTCGGGGTACCGGGCTCCGCGGCTGTCGTCGAGCCGGGCTTCTCGGCGTCGACGCCGCTGTCAGTGCCGGCCATGGCGGCGGATCTCCCCACGCAGTTCTTCGGTGATCTCGACGGACAGCGCGGCGACCGCGCTGTCCTCGATGCGGCGCGGCTGCGGAATGCGGACCGTCCACTCCCGGGCGATCCGCCCCGGACGGGAGGACAGCAGCACGACACGCTGGGCCAGCCGTACCGCCTCGCGGACGTTGTGTGTCACGAACAGCACCGACACCCCGGTCTCCTGCCAGATGCGGGTCAGTTCGTCGTGCAGGACGTCACGGGTGATCGCGTCCAGCGCGGCGAACGGCTCGTCCATCAGCAGCAGCCGGCTGTCCTGGGCGAGCGCGCGGGCCAGCGCGACGCGCTGGCGCATGCCGCCCGACAGCTCGTGCACCCGCTTGCGGTAGGCGTCCTCCAGCCGTACGAGTCCCAGCAACCGTTCCGCTTCCTGCCGGCGCTCCGGCTTGGCGACCCCGCGCAGCTTCAGGGCGAGTTCGATGTTCTTGCCCGCGGGCAGCCACGGGAACAGGGCGTGCTCCTGGAACATCAGGGCGGGCCGGCCGTCGGTGTCGATGGAGCCGGCGGACGGCAGGTCCAGTCCCGCGACCAGGTTGAGCAGGGTGGACTTGCCGCACCCGGACGCCCCCAGGAGGGTGACGAACTCGCCCGGTGCGACATCGAGTGTGATGTCGTCGAGGACGAGCTGCTGTCCGCCGGGTGTGCCCGGCGCGGGGAAGGACTTCGAGACGTGCTCGATACGGGCGGCGTACGCCACCGCCGCGGTGTCCTCGGCCGTTCCGGCGATCGTGGTGGCCATGGGTGTCACCTCCTGGGAACTCATCGGGTCCGGTCGCCGCTACTCGGCGCCGAGACCGGCGTCGTCGACCTCGTCCTTGCCCTCGGCCTTGAGGACCTTGTCGAGCAGCGTGAGGTCGTAGATGCCCTTCAGATCGGGCTTGTCCAGGAGACCGGCCTTGACCGCGTGCTCCGCCTCGGTGTTGAGCGTGGAGGCCAGCGGATCGTCGAGGAAGGTGATCGACTTCCAGGCCGGGTCGAGGACGCCGGCGGGAAGCGCCTTGCCCGACAGCTTCTCCAGGGCCGTGTTGGCGACGGCCTTCGCCTTCTCCGGGTTGGCGTTGATCCACTCGTTGGTCTTCACCGAGCCGCGCAGCACGGCCTCGACCACGTCCGGGTGTGCCGTGAGGAACTTCTGCGACACGATGATGTTCGTGATCACGAATTTCTTGTCCGGCCACAGCGAGGACTCGTCGAGCAGTTCCTTCGCGCCCTCGGCGACCAGCTTGGACGCGGTCGGCTCCGGCACCCAGGCGCCGTCGATGGAGCCGGACTTGTAGGCGTCCGGGGTGATCTTGTTGTCCGTGCGGACGACGGAGACGTCGCCCTTGCCGCTCTGCGCGTCGACCTTCCAGCCCTGGTCGGCGATCCAGTTGAGGAAGGCGACGTCCTGCGTGTTGCCGAGCTGCGGGGTCGCGATCTTCTTGCCCTTGACGTCCGCCAGGGTCTTGATCTTCTTGGGGTTGACCACGAGCTTCACGCCGCCGGACGCCGAACCGCCGATGATGCGCAGGCTCTTGCCCTCGGACTTGGTGTAGCCGTTGATGGCGGGGGAGGGGCCGATCCAGCCGATGTCGATGGACCCGGCGTTGAGCGCCTCGATCTCCGAGGGTCCGGCGTTGAAGGTCGAGGTCTTGATCTCGGTTCCGCCGAGTTCCTTCTGGAACAGGCCCTGCTGGACGCCCACGAGAGCGGTGGCGTGCGTGAGGTTGGGGAAGTAGCCGATCTTCACCTCGTCGGCGGAGAGCTTCTTGGCGTCGGCCGCGACCTCGGTCTTCTTGCCGTCGTCGGTGGCGTTGGAACCGTAGCCGCAGGCGGTGAGCAGGAGGGGGAGGGCGGCTGTGACGGCGATGACGCGCAGGCTGGTGAGCGGTCTTGCGGCAGACACGGAGGTGTCCTCTCAGGGGGTGGGTCGGTTGGGTCGGACGGGCCGGTCGGGGAGAGACGAGAACGTGAGGCGACCGGTTGCAGGCGCGCACCGGCACTCCACTCCTCGGCCGTGGGTGGCGGGCAAGCCGTCGCGGGACGAGGAGCGGAACGTGGGCGTGCTCAGCCGAGGGTGCCCGCTCCGTCGAAGGGGACGGCGCGGCGGGGAGGCGACGCCGGATGCGCTGAGAGCGTCAGATTCCGCGGCGTCGGAGGGGGCGACAGATGGCGCTGCTCGTACGGCCGAGGTCGATGTGACGACGTGAGGTCAGCAGGGGCAGCATCCGGCTCGTACGGTCGAGCGTACGCATGGCCACCCCCTGGGCTGATCCCTAGTTTTCCTACCTGGCTGATAGGGATCGTGGCAGAAGGTGGCGCTCATCCCAAGGGGATGTTCGTATTATGGACGAGGCTCTCTCGGAATATGAGACGACGCAGGAAGAGCGGACTGCGCGGTGCGTACCGCGCATGGTCGGACGGTCAGACCGGCAGGCCGAACGGAGGGTGCGCACCGTTGAGGAAGTAGTCCCCGACGTCGCGGAGTCGGTGGGCGACGGGCTCGTACAGGGTGTGGGTCCGCGCATTGCGCCAGAAGCGGTCGAAGCCCAGCCGCGAGGAGGCGGAGCGGGCGCCGAGGATGTCGAAGACCCGTGTGGTGGATTCCTGCACGGCCCGGGAAGCGGCGGATTCGGCCATGGTCACGAGGACCGAGGTCTCCGCGTACTCGTCGTAGGTGAGGTCGTCGCCGCGGGCCAGTGCGCCGTGCACGGCTTCCAGGGCCTGCTCGGCGAGTGCGGACGCGGAGCGGGCGAGGACGGTGAGTTCGCCGTAGGCGGCCAGCACGTGCGGGTCCTGGGGAGAGCCGGCCGGCCAGCCGGGACGCAGGGGTGAGTGGCCGGCCCTGCTGTACTCACGGGCCTCGGCGAGCGCTCCCTCGGCCATGCCGAGAAGGAGCTGGACGGAGAGGAGTCGACCGACCGGGGAGGCGAGAGCCGTCAGGGGGGACAGGGCGTCCTCGTCCGCGGACAGGGAGCCGAGCGTGTCCTGGGCGGTGACCGGTACGGCGTCGAACTCCACGCTGCCGCCGGCCGCGAGACGCTGGCCGAAGGAGTCGGTGTCGCCGTCGATCCGCACGCCGGGACGGGCGGGATCGACGACGACGGCGAGGGGTTCGCCGGTGTCGGCCCGCTCGGCCCGCACGGCGAGCCAGTCGGCGACCAGGACACCCGTGGAATACGTGTGCCGACCGTCGAGCACATAGCCCCTGGCCTTCCTGGTCAGCGTCAGGGGAAGTTCCTGCCGGGCGAAACCACCACCCCAGCACCACTGCCCCGTCGCGGACGCCCGCCCGATCCGAGCGGCGCGCACGGGCTCGGTGAAGAACCTGGTGCTCCAGGACAGGAAGTAGTGGGAGCTGAGCAGCTGTGCGATCGCGCCGTCGGCAGCGGCGATCTCCCGGACGACGGCGTAGGCCGTGGGCCAGTCCGCGCCGCCTCCCCCGAACTCGCCCGGTACGAGGAGCGTCAGCAGTCCTGCCTCACGCAACCGGGACACCTCGTCCAACGGGAGCTTGCCCGCCTGCTCCCGGGCCACCGCGTCCGTGGCGAGGTCTTCCGCCGTCTCGCGCGCCACGCGCAGCCAGTGCGCACGGTCGGGCCCGGTCCGGTCGGATTCCGGGGCGGGGGCGGGGGCGGACGGCGCGGCGGCAACGCCCATGACGGTGGGTCTCCTCAACTTCGACGGCAAGGTGCGGTGCGGGGGTTCTCTTGCCGGCCGGGCACGTACTGGTGAGCCGCGTGCCTTACATGTGACACCAGGCGGCGCTGACGACGTGACCAAGGTCGACATGCCGACGACGAACGAGTCGTTGCTGCGTGTGGGCCATGTCCATCATCTTGTGCACCTGCTGGGCGGGGCGTCAAGGCTTTCCTAGTAAACCGATAGGAAAAGTAGGGAAGGTGATACGGGTGAGCTCACGGGACGTCGGCCGCGGCGCGCTCCGCCGTGGCCGGAGAGCAGGGCCGCGAGCCCGCGGAGTACGCGGGCCGGTGATTGCTGACGGTGCGTCCGCTCCGGCGGTCGCGTGGCGCGGACGCTGTCGGCTGCCGTCAACCGGCCGGGACCCATGGCCCCGTGCTGCCGTCCGGAAGGCCGATCAAGCGGTCTCACCTGGTGGTCGCTGTCGTTGACATTCGTTTCGGGACATGCATAACTTGCGGCGCAGCTCAAGGAGCCCCAGGGCCCGGCGAAATGATGGTGACAGCGATGTACGCAGCTGACGGGACGGCCGCATGGCGGCGCCTCGGCCGCGTCGCGCTGTGCGAGGACCGCTCCGTCGACCTGCTGCGCGTCAGCAGCGCCCTGTGTACGGCCGCGTGTCGCGCCGTCCGGCAAGGCTGACCGCTCTCTGAGTATCTGAGCGGCCACCGCTGCCGTCGCCCTCGGGGCAACGCACGGGTGCACAGGTGAATCTCCGGGCAGTGCTGTGCCTTCCGGCTCGACAGCGCCTGCCGAGGTGGTCCCACCCCCCACACTCCCGTCACGCCGGACCCGCCGACGTACCGGTTCGCGCGTCCGACGGTCCTCGACGGCTCGCTCATCAGCCTCGAAGCCACCCCGTACAGCGGCCTGCCCGCACGGCGTGGGACCCGAAACACGAGCGGACCGGGGATTTCCTCGGCCAGGTCCGCTGACTTCGCCGTCCGCTCCGCAAGACGACCCGCGGGACTCCTCCCCAAGCCGGATGCCCGCCGGCCCCCCCACACACACGCTCATCGCACAACCGACAAGGACACCCATGCGCACCACCCTCAGTCTCCGCAGCAGACTCCTCCGCGGCGTCACCGCGTCCGCCGCCGTCGCCTCCCTCGCCACAGGACTCGCCGCCTGCGGGGGCGACAGCGACGCCGTCACCAGGACCGACGGCGCGTCGGCCGGGACGGTCACCATCGGCGCACTTTCCAACGGCGCCGCCAAGGAGACCGAGCTCAAGGTGCCCGAAGTGAAGTCGATCAGCGCCGAGTTGCCCAAGGCGGTCGCCGAGAGCGGCAAGCTGGTCGTCGGTGTCGGCGCGCTGCCCGCCGGGTTCCCGCCGCTGGCGTACGTGGGCCAGGACCAGAAGACCCTCACCGGTGCCGAACCCGATCTCGGCCGGCTGGTGGCCGCGGTTCTCGGACTGAAGCCGGAGGTGAAGAACTCCACCTGGGAGAACCTCTTCGTGGGGATCGACAGCGGCAAGGTCGACGTGGCGTTCTCGAACGTCACCGACACCGAGGAGCGCAAGAAGAAGTACGAGTTCGCCTCCTACCGGCAGGACAACCTCGCCTTCGAGGTGCCCGAGAAGAGTACGTGGAACTTCGACGGCGACTACGAGAACCTGGCCGGCAGGACGGTCTCCGTGGACGCCGGCACCAACCAGGAGAAGATCCTGCTGGAATGGAAGGCCAAGCTGGCCAAGGAGGGCAAGAAGCTCACCGTCAAGTACTACCAGGACAGCAACAGCGTCTACCTGGCGCTGTCCAGCGGGAAGATCGACGCCTACTTCGGTCCCAACCCCGGCATCTCGTACCACATCACCCAGGTTGCCAAGACGCCCCACCCGACGCGCAACGCGGGCAAGTTCTCCGGTGCGGGAGCGACGCTCCAGGGTCTCATCGCGGCCACCGCGAAGAAGGACAGCGGACTGGCCGAACCGGTCGCGGACGCGATCAACTACCTGATCCGGAACGGCCAGTACGCCAAGTGGCTCGACGCCTGGAACCTCTCCAACGAGGCCGTCACCAAGTCCGAGATCAACCCGCCCGGGCTGCCGCTCGACAACTCCTGATCGCCGCACGTGCCAGGGACTCCGCCACGCACGGCGGAGTCCCGGCCGCGCCCCGTCGCTTCCGAGATACGGAGACTCCGCACCGCCATGTCCACCAGCGTCCACCCCACCCCCACCCCCGCCCCGAGCCCGACGCAACCGCACATCCTGGACAACGCCGCGTGGGCCGCGCTGACGGGTCCGCACGCCCATCTCGCCGAACGGGTCGGCCGGGCCGCCCGCTATCCCGCGGACGTCTCCCCGTTCACCGCCCTGGAGCACCCCGCCGATCCCCGCGCCTGGGACGACCTGGCCGCACTGGTGGGACCCGGCACCGTCACCCCGGTCACCGCGGTCGGGACCGTGCCCGGCGGCTGGGAGATCGAGAACAGCGGTGACGGGGTCCAGATGATCGACACCGCGCTGCACGCCGAACCGGATCCCGAAGCGGTACGGCTCGGCCCCGCCGACGTATCCGAGATCCTCGGCCTGATCGCCCTGACCCGGCCGGGACCCTTCCTGCCCCGTACCATCGAGCTCGGCACCTATCTCGGCATCCGCGACCGTGGGCGGCTGGTCGCCCTGGCCGGCGAACGCCTCCGCCCGCCGGGCTGGACCGAGATCAGCGCCGTATGCACCCACCCGGACCACCGCGGCCGTGGCCTGGCCACCCGGCTGGTGCGCGCGGTCGCGGCGGGCATCAGGGAACGCGGCGACACTCCCTTCCTCCACGCGGCCGCGAGCAACACCCACGCGATCCGGCTCTACGAGTCGATCGGGTTCACCCTGCGCCGCCGTACACGGTTCACGCTGGTCCGCACGCCGGCGCAGCGGGGAGAAACGCGGGGCCGGGACGGACGGGAAGCCGGCCGGCCGCAGTCAGAGGCATAGCCGCGCTGTCGTGCTCGCTGTTGTGCTCGCCCACGCACTTTCCATCGCTTCCGTCCCCGCCGGGACACGCCGACCACAATTCGCGGGTCTCACCGTCTGCGCGGGATCATGGGAACGTACCGCTTCCCAAGGAGCGAGCATGAGACGGAACCGACTGCTCACAGCGGCTGCGGCAGTGTGCGCGGCCGCAGGACTCGGCCTCACGGCCCCCCGCACCGCCACAGCCGCCCCCGCGTCGGCCGCCTGTTCCTACGTGGCGTCGCACCTCCGCCCGACGCTCACCTACGGCGACACGGGAGCGGCCGTCAGACAGGCCCAGTGCCTCAGCAACGCGTGGGGAGGCCAGCCACCCAAGCTCGCCACCGACGGGGTCTACGACTCCGTCATGCTGACGAAGATCAAGTGGATCCAGGTCTGCCACGGCCTGCCCCAAAGCGGAGTCATCGAGGGCCGCACCTGGCAGGTGCTCTACCACCCGGCCCTGGACTGCTACGTGTCCTATCCCGTCTGAGGCGGGCTGTCCCGGTGCCGCCGCGCCCTCGGGGGCGGCGGGGCCCGTGCCCTGTCACGGCGCGTCCGCGCCGCCTGCACGCAGGAGAGCCAGGGGCGCACATCGCCGTGCTCGCCCACCCCGAACCCGGCATCGCCGATCAGGTCCCCCAGCAGATCCACGCGGTGGTGAGCCATGGCGTGGCCGACCCCGCCGTGCACCAGACGGCGCCCCGGTCCGCTCTTCGGTGGCCGGAACTCCACGACCAGCAGTCGCCCACCCGGTCGCAGGACGCGGTGCATCTCGCGCAGCACCGCAGGACGCAGCTCCTCCGGCAGATGATGCAGCACGGTTCTGTGCCGTGGTCGAGGCGCCGGAGTTGGCCGGCCCCGGCACGGACGCGATCCTGGCGGCGATATCGGCCCAGCAGGAACTGCGGGAGCGGCTCGGTGTGGTGTTCGTCGCGGACCGGACGACGATGCGCGCCGACCATCACGCCTGCTCGCCGTCACCACCCTCACCAGGAAGGACTTCGACGACGACGAGGGGTACGCGGCCATGCTCGAGTACGGACGTGAATTCCGCACGGTGCCGAGTGCCGTCCACTCGATCCATGCCAACCTCGAACTGGCCAACATGGACTTCGAGGACTTCTCGGCGGGTGCGCACGAAGACCCGGACGGGGTCTACCGTTGCTTCTGGGCGGCCGGCTGATCCGGTCCAGCCGGCCTCGGCGACACCGACCGGGACAAGCGCACCCGCTGACCTGACCCGTTGGGCGCAGCGGCAGACGCTACCGGCAGACTTTCCCTGTCGTAGTCCCTTCACCAAGGATGAACCACGCATGATTACGCTCACCAAAGAAGACGGTCCCGCGGATCTGGACGGAGTGACCCATCTGTCGATCGGTGTGTCCTGGGATCCCACCGGGGGTGCCAGCGGCGGCATCATGGGGGTGCTCCGCCGCAAGGCCGGGACCGACCTGGACCTGATCGCCATCGCCATGCAAGGTGCGGACCCGGTGCGCCTGGCCGGTCTGGACTCCGTCGACCCGATGGGAAACGGCTCGCTCGTGCACAGCGGCGACAACCAGACCGGCCGGGGGGACGGGGACGACGAGACGGTGACCGTGGAGTTCGCCCGCATCCCGAGCAACATCACCTCCATCGTCTTCGTCGCTGCCGCCTTCAAGAAGGGCAGTTCCTTCCAGAAGGCGCGCAACATCAGCTTCAAGGTGTACGACGCGACCGGCGGAAGTTCCCAGCAGGTCGCTGACATCTGGCCCAGCCTGCTCACCCAGGACAACGGCTGCGCCGTGGCCAAGGCCGTACGAGCGGGCGACACCTGGAAGTTGGAAGTGATCAACGCGACCGGGAAGATCAAGCAGGGCGACGAGCACGCCTTGATGCGTTTCGCGATCAGCAAGTAGCGCACTGACCGCCCGTCGGGCCGATCGGAAGAGCACGCGGGACCCGGCGAAGCACCGGTGGGGGACTGTGCACTTCAGCTCGTTCCGGCACCGCGGCCCGCCGGGCCGGTCGCTCGACGATCCGGCCCGGACCGGCCCTTCCTCTTGCTCCGGCGCGGCCGGGTTCAGGAGGTGGTGTCGTCGTGGGTGACGGTGACGACGATCTTGCCGACCTGTCCGTTGGCCTCCATGTAGCGGTGGGCTTCGGCGATGTCGGCCAGATCGAAGGTCTTGTCGACGACCGGGGTGAAGGAACCCGAGGCGAGTCCGGCGTTGACGAACGCGACGGCGCGGCGCAGTCGCTCGGGGTCGGAGGTGATCTCGAAGAGGGTGTAGGTGCTGCTGTTCAGCGCGGGGAATGACTGGGCGTTGGGCAGCGGGGTGGTGCGCGGGTCGAGGGCGCCGTAGACGACCAGGTGTCCGCCGGGGGCGATGCCCTGTGCGATGGTTTCGACGCCGGGGCCGGCGATCGGGTCGAAGGCCAGACGGACGCCTTCGCCGCCGGTGATCTCCTCGATGCGCGCGGGCAGGTCCTCGTCGTCGGTGACGATGACGTCGGCCGCGCCGGCGTCCAGGAGCCGCTGCTTCTTGCCCGCGCCGCGGGTGGTGGCGATCGGGATCGCGCCGATGTGGCGGGCGATCTGGATGGCCGCGAGGCCGACACTGCTCGAGGCCGCGGTGATCAGGACGTGGTCGCCCGGACGCACCCGCCCGCTCTCGACGAGAGGGCCGTAGGCGGTGGTGTAGGCCATCCACACGGCCGCCGCGGTGGTGGCGTCCACGTTCGCGGGACGGGGGACGACGGCTGAGGCCGGCAGGACGACGCTCTCGCCGTAGGTGCCGTACTCGGTCTGCAGGAACGCCGGCACGACAGCCACCAGGTCGCCCTCGGCGAGGTCGGTGACACCCTCACCGGTCGCCTCGACGACGCCCGCGGCCTCGTAGCCCAGTGTGGAGGGGAAGACCGGCTGGTAGAAATAGGCACCTTCCCGGTACATGATCTCGGCCCGGTTCAGGCCGATCGCGTCGACCCGGATGCGCACCTCTCCCGCGCCCGGAGCGCGCGACTCGACATCGCGCAGGGTGAGGACCTCGGGCCCGCCGAGCCGGTCGAACTGTACGAGCTTTGCCATGGTGCACCAGTCCCAGGGAGTGGAGGGAGATCGAGAGGACACCGGACCGTCCCGGCGCACCATCCACCCTGCCCCAGACTTCGACCACGGTCAAATTACGATCCACATCAAAATATGTACCTGGTGTGTGCTGTCCGCCGGCAGGCGGCTCACGTCCCGTCGGCCGCCTCCGTGGCCAGGGCGGCCAGAACGGCCGACGGCAGGCCGGGGAACCGTTTCTCCAGTTCCTCGGTGCGCAGTGCGTTCATCTTCGTCGTCCCCACGTAGTACTGGCGGATCACACCCGCCTCGCGCAGCACGTTGAAGTGATGCGTCAGCGTCGACGGCGACACCGGCGCGACGAAGGCCCCGCAGCTCAGGTCCTCACCGGCGCCGGCCAGCTGGGCCACCACCGTCCGGCGCACCGGGTCCACCAGCGCCTCCAGTACCTGCTGCAGAGAGACCTGCGCCAGGTCGGGATGCGCCACTGTTCGAGGTGCGGTACGGGGGCGGGGCACGGTGACTCCTTGAGGCGGCGAACGGCGCGGTCACCCCATATTACGACCACCATCGAAGCAAGGACCGGACTTCACGCCCGGCCTGCCGGCCCGCTGCACTCCCGGGCGGCTCTGGCGGGTGCTCCGGACGTGCGGCAGGTGCATGGTCTTCGTCCTCCGAGGAGCTGTGCCCTGGCCATGCCGGTGTCCCCGGGGAGCGACGCCGGGCGCCGCTCCCCGGGGACACGGCGTACCCCTCAGCTTCCCGTCAGCCGGGCGCGCAGCCCGATCCCGTAGGCGGTCGGCGTGCCGTTGTAGTCGGAGATGAGCGACGGACCGGAGGAGCAGTCCCAGGTGTTCCAGGTCCAGCCGAGATAGCTGATGTTCTTGGCGTCCAGCCAGTTCATGAGCGTGTCGATGTACCCGTGGGCGCAGTCGTTCTCGCCGATCTCGCCGACGACCAGCGGGTAGGCGGCGGCCACCGGCGCGATCTGGGAGTCCCAGCAGCTCTGCGTGTTGCAGTAGTTGAAGTTGTACGAGTGCCAGGAGGCCACGAGGTTGTTCGCCGAATCGGACGGCACGTGGCTCAGCCACTGGGACAGGTCGTTGGAGTAGCTGATGCCGCCGACCATGACCGGGTTGGTGGCGCCGGTGGAGCGCACCGCGTTGACCAGGGTCTGCATCCCGGCCACCGTGTACGAGAAGCCGGTGCAGGACGATCCGCCGTTGCGCCAGCAGTTCCACGAGGCGTTGTAGTCGGACATGACGCTGTTCGGGAACGGCTCGTTGAACAGGTCGAAGATCACCGACTGGTCGCTCTTGAAGGTGCCGGCCACCGACTTCCAGAAGGCCGGGGCGTGATCGTTGTCGGGCATCGGCTTCTGGCAGTTGGCACCGTACGTCGAGCAGTTGGAGCCCGAGCCGGTGTACACGCCGTCGCTCCAGTGGAGCTCGAGGATCACACTCTGGCCGTAACTGCGCAGCAGTGAGACGTAGTTGGAGATGGCCGTACGGTAGTTGCTGCCGGAGTAGGCCGAGTTGACGCCGTTTATGCCGAGCCAGCAGTCCTCGTTGAGCGGGACGCGGACGACGTTGGTCTTCCACTTGGCGATGGCCTGGACGGAGGCGGCGTCGACGGGACCGTCGAAGATGCCCCTGTTCTGCACGCACATGAACTCGGCCCCGGACCGGTTGACCCCGCGCAGCCGCTGGGGCAGCGCCGCGGAGGCGTCCTGCGGGGCGAGCCCGACGAGGAGGAGCAGGGCGGCCAGGAAAGCGCCCAGGGCGAGGGATGGGGAGGGGCGTAATACTGAGCGGCTCATGGAGAACTCCTGGGATGGGGGGAGACCAGGCTGTGGCGAGCGGGCGGATCCCGTGCCGCGGTCACGTCGCCACAGGTCTGGGGGGAGAACGGCACCGTACGCCGGGCCGCCGAACCGCGTGGGTGCACGCCGTCGTGGTCCGGTGGACGGGGCCGTCATCGAGGTGCGCGGCCGAGTGGGTGCGGCGTCGCGCGCAGTGGCTGACGACCTCTCCGTGTCTCGGTGGGCGGTGAGGTCTGTGGTCGCGCTGGAAATGGAAGCACTGGACCGGTCAAGCGGTCAATGCCTCTGCTGCCCCTGGATCTGATGACGGATGCCGCTCTCGCCCCTGTGAGACGTGATCCGGTGCGGGAGACGGAACGGATGGTGTCCAGCGGATTGACTAAACCGTTTTAGTTGCGTTGTCTGTTCTCTGGGTCGCTCGTCATGTCATGCAATCGTCAGAATGGAGCGAACGTGCCGATCAGAGCCTCGCACCGGCCGGTCGCCGGGCTGACAGGATCACGTCGGGGAAGGGAACCGGAGCGAAGACGGGCCGGCGGCCCGGGCGAGGAGAACGTGCTCCGGCCTCGGTGAGAAACGGTAGACGTGGCAGCGGCAGCCGGGGTGTCGCCGAGACACGCTGCACGATCGAAACCCGCCGGACCGCCCCGGCTTCTTTCACCGCGACAGCCCTGGCCCAAGCAGGTCGTGCGCTCCTGCGTCCGCCCTCGAAAGACTTCGAGAGCCCCTCACTGAGTTGATTCCCGGACCACCACCTGGGCGCCGTGGTGACCTGCGGCCGGCGTGGTGGCCCCTTCCCCGGCCGAGGCGGCGGCTGCTTCCTCCGCCAGCGGGGCCACCAGCTCGCGGGCCAGGGCGCGCATGTCCACGCGGACGGAGGTGAGCCGGGGTGAGACGAGGGAGGCCAGGGGAATGTCGTCGACGCCTATGACGGCGAGCTCGGAGGGGACGGCGGTGCCGGTCTCGCGGGCGCCGGCCAGTACCGCCAGGGCGGTCTCGTCGTTGTACGCGCACACTCCGGTGCCGCCCGCGCCGGCCCACCCGGCAACCGCCTGGCCGGCCGCGCCGGATTCCATCGGCACCACCTGCTCGACGGGCTCTGGCAGTCCCGCCCGTGCGCAGCACTCCCGGACCCCCACCAGACGGGGCTCGTAGAAGGCGCGTAGCCGGTCGTCGGACGGCAGTGCGTAGCCGAGACGGGTGTGGCCCCGGCCGAGGAGGTACTCGGCCTGCTTCCGCCCGACGTCCTCCTGGGGGTTGCTGATCTCGCCGGCCCGGCGGCGGGAGCGGACCAGCCCCATCACTTCCACCCGGATGCCCTGCCGCCGCAACTGCTCATGGTGCTTGCCCGTCTGATCCTCGGGCCGTGGCGCCTTCGCCTCGATTTGTGGGCCACCGGGCGCGCCGAGCTGCCCGGACACCCCCGTCTCACCACATGGCGCTGGGACGGCACACCGCGGGCATAGCTCACGCGGCCGGGAGGTGTCCCCGCCGCCGTCAGGTCATGTGTCGCAGCAGTGCGGCGACCGCCGGTGGTGGCTCGCCGGGGGGTCGTACCACCATGATCTTCCAGTGCGGTGCGTGCCGGTCGAACCGGTATTGGGGCAGATCGGGGAAGCGCTCCGCGATGGACCTGGGCATGATGCAGACGCCCAGGTCGTTGCGGACCAGTTCGGCTGCCGCGCCGATGTCGTTCACCTCGAACGTCGTGCTGCGGTCGACCCCCGCTGCGCGGAAGGCCCGGTCGACCGCGTAGCGGATGGCCCAGCCGGGTGTGAAGTCGACCAGGGGCACCTGGGCGATGTCGGCGAGCCGGATCTCGCCGTGCGGTGTCGCTCCGGAGAGCACTCGCCGGGGTGCCGCCAGCAGCACCATGTCCTCCTGGGACAGCAGCCGGGTCGCGAGCCCGCGTTGCTGCTGGCGGTCCAGCGCCACCACGGCCAGATCCACCGTGCCCTCACGCAGCGCCTGCCGGATGTCGGCGACGGCCGCCTGCCGAAGCCGCACCACCACGCCCGGATGCTCCGCGCGCAGCGCGGCCAAGGCGTGGTGCAGTCCCGCCCACACCCCCTGCATCGTGCCGACCGTCACCCGGCCGCGCAGCTGCCCCCGTACGGCGTCGACGGCCTCCCGGGCCAGTTCGGCAGCCCGCAGCGTCGCGCGGGCGGCGGGGAGGAACGCCTCGCCGGCCGGGGTGAGGGCGACGCGGTGGGTGGTGCGGTCGAACAAGGGGGTGCCCAGCTCGCGTTCGAGGGCACGGACCGTGCTGGACACGGCGGACTGGACCACGTGCAGCCGCCGTGCCGCCGCCGTGAAACCGCCGGCTTCCGCCACCGAGACGACGACCTCCATCTGCCGCAGATCCATCATCCGCTCCCGGTCCGGCAACGCTCCGTCCAGTGCGGAGGCGACGGTCTTCGATCTTCGCTGCATCGTATCCGGGCGGTGGCGTCACGGGCGTCGACCGGGACCTGCTTGCCCCAGATCTTCGAAGCTCGGCGCGGGGACGTGCCGGCTGGGCCGGCCACTGGTGGCCGGCCCCGGACCCCGCAGTCAGGGACGCGGAATGTTGCGGAGATTGGCCCGGGCCAGGTGGATCATGCGGCCGACACCGCCGGTCAGGACCGTCCGGCTCGCCGACAGCGCGAAGCCGCTGATCTGCTCGCCAGTGATCTTGGGGGGAACGGCCAGCGCGGCGGGATCGGTGACGACGTCGACCAGCGCGGGTCCCTCGTGGGCGAAGGCCTCGCGCAGCGCCTCACGCACCTCGCCGGGCTTCTCCACCCGGATGCCGCGCGCCCCGGCCGCGGTCGCGATGGCGGCGTAGTCGGTGTCCGCGCAGGTCGTGCCGTGCGGGGCCAGGCCGTCGACCATCATCTCCAGGTCGACCATGCCGAGGGAGGAGTTGTTGAAGACGACCACCTTCACCGGCAGGCCGTACTGGACGAGCGTCAGGAAGTCGCCCATGAGCATGGAGAACCCTCCGTCGCCGGAAAGGGAGACGACCTGACGGCCGCGATCGAGGAACTGGGCGCCGATGGCCTGGGGCAGCGCATTGGCCATCGAACCGTGCACGAACGAACCGAGGATCCGGCGGCGACCGTTCGGAGTCAGATAACGCGCTGCCCACACACAGCACATGCCGGTGTCCACGGTGAACACCGCGTCGTCGGCGGCCTCTTCGTCGAGCACCGATGCCACGTACTCGGGGTGGATCGGGGTGTGCTTGTCCACCTTGCGGGTGTAGGCGGTCACCGCGCCCTCGAGCGCGTGGGCGTGCCGTTCCAGCATGCGGTCGAGGAACCGGCGCGAGGACTTCTCCCGCACCGAGGGGGTGAGGCAGCGCAGGGTCTCGCGTACGTCTCCCCATACGGCGAGGTCGAGCTGGGTGCGCCGCCCCAGCCGCTCGGGCTGCACGTCCACCTGGACCGTCCGCACATGGCGGGGCAGGAAGTCCGTGTAGGGGAAGTCCGTGCCGAGGAGCAACAGCAGGTCGCACTCGTGCATGGCCTCGTACGCGGCTCCGTAGCCGAGCAGACCGGACATGCCGACGTCGTACGGGTTGTCGTACTGGATGTGCTCCTTGCCGCGCAGCGCATGGCCGACCGGTGCCTTGACCTTCTCGGCGAAGGCCATCACCTCCGCGTGGGCCCCGGCGGCGCCCCGGCCGCAGAAGACCATGACGCGTTTGGCGGCGTCCACCAGCTCGGTGAGCCGGGCACGTTCCGTCTCACTCGGGCGGATGGCCGGCAGATCCAGGGGAATGACGAGCTCGGGTGCCGAGTCAGGGGAGTCCTCGGCGGCGGTGTCGCCGGAGAGCGCCACGACCGAGACACCCCGCCGGCCGACGGCGTGCTGGATGGCCGTCTGCACCACGCGCGGCATCTGGCGGGGTGAGGAGATCAGCTCCGAGTAGTGGCTGCACTCGGCGAACAGCCGGTCGGGGTGGGTTTCCTGGAAGTAGCCGGTGCCGATCTCCCCGCTGGGGATGTGGGCGGCCAGCGCGAGCACGGGCGCCATCGAGCGGTGGGCGTCGTACAAGCCGTTGATCAAGTGGAGGTTGCCCGGGCCACAGGATCCCGCGCAGGCAGCCAGCCGGCCGGTCAGCTGGGCTTCGGCACCGGCGGCGAACGCCGCGACCTCCTCGTGGCGGACCTGGATCCACTCGAGGGCGCCGTGGCGTCTGACCGCGTCGACGACGGGGTTCAGACTGTCCCCGACCACGCCGTACATGCGCCGCACACCGGCACGGGCCATGAGATCGACGTACTGCTCGGCAATGGTCTGCTTGGCCATGGCGTTCCTCGCAATCAGGCTTGTCCGCGGGTGCCGCCCTGCGAGGGCACCGCACGCCCGCTTCAGGCTTGGAACACGTTAATGAGACGGGAGCGCCCCACTTGCCGGTGCGTGCACGAGCTCGGTCCCGACAGCGAACTGATCTCCGGGGGAACGCATGACGAGGTGCGCTGGACGCCGGTCCGGCGCACCGCACGCTGCCCGGCAGTGACCGCACGACCGCGTCGCGGACGAGCCGCCGGGTCGTGCCCGGACAGTCAACACCCGGAGCGCTGGGCGGACATCCGGTGCCCGACCCTGCGGGAAAATGGCGTTACCCCTGGGCATGGACGGCCCGGTCCATGCCCAGGGGCAGCTGCTCCTGGTGTCGCCGTGTGACGGAAGGCCGCACTGTGCCCGGGGTCACAGACCGGCTGCGCTCGGCTTCGCCACCGCTTGACGCCGGCCTTCGGTGGTCCAGTAGAGGAGGGCGAGCAGAGGCAGGGCGGCGCCGAGGGCGGTGAGGGCGATCCAGCCTCCGGCGTGGTACATGACGGAGCCGAGTTGGGAGCCGACAGCTCCACCCGCGAAGAACGTGGCGATGAAGGCGCTGTTGAGGCGGGCACGGGCAGCGGGGTCGAGCTGGTAGACGGTGTGCTGGCCGAGGATCAGGGTGGTCTGTACCGCCATGTCGACGAGGATCGCGGCCAGAGCGATCAGCACGACGCTGTGTCCGCCGAACCCGGCGAGCGCGAAGGCGAGCGCGGCAACCACGAAAGAGATGCCCGTCATGGGGCGTACGAGCCCACGGTCGGCCCAGTGCCCGGCGAACGGGGCGACAGCCGCTCCCGCCGCGCCGACGAGGGCGAACACACCGACCCCGACCGAGGAGTAGTGGAAGCGGGGGCCGGTGAGGACGAAGGAGACCGTGGTCCAGAAGGCACTGAAGGCGCCGAACATCGCCGCCTGGTAGAGGCCGCGGCGCATCAGGGCCGGGTGCGTGCGCACCAGCCGCACGGTGGAGCGCAGCACGTGGTGGTACGGGATGGTGGTGGTCGGCGCGTGCTCCGGCAGAGCGGCGCGCAGGGCCACGGCGAGCACGGCCATCAGAGCGGCAGAACCGAGGAACACCGCGCGCCAGCCCGCGAGGTCCGAGACGAGGCTGCTCAGCGTGCGGGAGAGCAGGATGCCGGTGAGCAGGCCGCTCATCACCCGGCCGACGATACGACCGCGGGCGTGGTCGGGCGCGAGACCGGCGGCGAAGGGCACGAGGATCTGGGCGACGACCGAGGTGGCGCCACTGACGAGTGAGGCGACCAGCAGCATGGAGAAGCTGGTGGCGAGTCCGGCCGCGAGGAGGGCGACAGTGGTGACCGTCAGCAGGACGGTGATCAGGTTGCGCTTCTCCAGGCGGTCACCGAGCGGAACCAGGAAGAGCATGCCGATCACGTAGCCGACCTGAGTCAGCGTGATCAGTGCCCCGGCGGTGGCCGTGCTGGTGTGGAAGACGCCGCTCAGCGAGGACAGCAGGGGCTGGGCGTAGTAGAGGTTCGCGATCGTCATGCCGGAGGCCACGGCCAGGAGTGCGACCAGCCAACCCGGCACGCCCTGAGGGACCTCGGCGGTCTCGAACCGGCGCGAGCGTCGGACGTCGGACGATACGGACATCGTGCACCTTCTTGACGGGATGAGCCGGGTAGGCGGCTCGGACGGACGTGTACGTGGTCGGCAACTTCATCGGTGCCGTCACGCAGGCATCAGCGTCGGTCCGCCCTCGGCTCTTCCCCATCCATCGCGATGGTTCGGAATGTCAGTCATCTCGATCGGAGATCAGCGACAGGGCTGCGCCCGTACATGACGTACCAGCCCCTCCTGCCGGAGGTGACCGCGGGATCGGTCGAGGCACGGCATGCCGCTGTGTCGCTGCGACGGCACCTGCGCGGCACCCGGCTGATCGCCGGGAGCGTGACGGACATCCGGCACGCGGCCACCGTGCGTCCAGGGACCTCGGGCGCCGGGGCGCAGCGCTTCGGTAAGGCGCTCGGCCAGCGGTTCCGCGGCCGTGTGGACCGCGGCGAAGAGGGCGAGTCCCTCGGGAGTGATCTCCACCGCCCGGCCCCGCCGGTCTCCGGGTACTGCTCTGCGGACGGCCAGGCCCTTGCGTTCCAGGTCGTCCACGATCCGCATGATCCCGGCCTTGTCCGTGCCGGTGGCGGCGGTCAGGTCCCGTTGCACCGTGGGTCCGCGGTCGACCAGCACGATCAGCACGGCGAACGGTGAGCTGTCCTTCGCGGCGCCTCCCGGCTCCGCGCGCGGCCTGCACGCCGCGCGCGGAACCCTCAGGCGTCGAGCGTCTCCACGTACGGCAGGAGCTTCGCCCGGTTCATGATCCACATGATGCGGTCGATGCCCTCGGCCGACACCTCGACGGACAGCAGGGCCACGGGGTTCCCGTCGTGCGAGATCAGGACGGCGGCACGGCCGTTGGCCTCCACCCACCGGATCTCCGCAGCAGGCCAGAAGCGCGGCGCGAAGACGACCAGGTAGCGAGAGACGTGCTGACGGCCCACGACCGGGATCTTGGACGCCCCACGGATCCCGCCGCCGTCGGAGTAGCTGACGACATCCTCGGCCAGCACGTCCTCCAGAACCGCGAGATTGCCCGTCTGCGCCGCGTCGAGGAACACCTCCAGCAGCCGCCGGTGAGCGGTCGGACTGGCCGGCTCCCTGCGCCCGTCGGCCAGATGCCTGCGCGCCCGGCTCACCAACTGGCGCGTGTTGGCCTCGCTGGTCTCGAGGATGTCCGCGATCCGCTTGTACGGATAGTCGAACGCTTCGCGCAGCACATAGGCGGCGCGCTCCACGGGGTTCAGCTTCTCCAGCAGCATGAGCACCGCGAGTTCCACGGCCTCACCGCGCTCCGCGCCCACCTGTGGGTCGTGGCTGGTGTCGACCGGCTCCGGCAGCCAGGGGCCGACGTACGACTCTCGCCGCACCCGGGCCGACTGGGCGAGATTGATGGCCAGCCGCGCCGTCACCGTGGTCAGGAACGCCGTCGGCTCACGTACGCCCGAGCGGTCGGTGTTCTGCCAGCGCAGCCACGCCTCCTGGACGATGTCCTCGGCCTCCACCGCACTGCCGAGCACCCGGTAGGCGATACCGAAGAGTTGTGAGCGCGCCGTGACGAAGTCCTTCGTCGCCCGATCGAGGGAAGATGTGTCGTTCTCGGCGTGCATCAGCATTCCTTCCCGCTCCGGGCCATGCTACAAGCCGCACGCACCTGGCGCGTGAGCGGGATTGTGGGACCCCACCGGCCGACGCGGCGCACCGCCGGAACAGCTCTGACACCCTTCCGCCCCGGACCGGCGGACGCGGCGACCCGTGTCACGGACCGGTGGGCTGTGCGGTCCGAATGAGGTGAACACACACCGGTCATGGAGGGGAGCACACCATGGATGCGCGTGAGGAGGCCGCACGCGGCCTCGAGGACATAGGGACCTTCCTGTACCGCGAGGCTCATCTCCAGGCGGCGCATCGGCGCGTGGCGGAGTTCACGGCCCGCGCGACAGGGCTCACCCGGGAGCAGAAGGGTGAGATCGAACGGTGGTACCTCGACGAGCAGCGTTACGTGGCCCGCATGGTGACCCAGCACATCGCCGACAGCATCAGCACGGCCGAGCAGCGACAGCACGCTCGCATCGGACGGTGGCTGACGGGCACGCTCACCGCCATGGCCCTCATCACCGCGGCGTTGATCGTGGTGAGCGTCGTCGTCATCCTGGGCGCGACACATTGAACGCGCCGTCACCCGACCACATGCACAGTGTCTTCCGCGCGACACCGGGTCTGGTGATCAGTGTGACAACGAAGCCCCGAGCGACTGCACAGCGTTCCGGACACTCGAGATACCCGTCCCCAAGCGCGCGTCGCGTCCAGGACCCGCGGCTTCCGGAAGCAGACGCGCACCACCTCCAACGGCGCCTCGAACGACAGCGACGCCCCCTGTCACACTCTCGCCCCACGAGCGGTCATACGGGTGGAACAGCGAGCAATCCAGACATCCGTCGGCCCGAACAGCGCGGCCGACCCGAACCCCTGCCGTGACACCTGTGCGCAGGAGCACCGGCGGGAATCCCTTGTCAGCGAGCGATGAACGGTGGTGTCGGCATGAGCGACGGGAGCCCGGAACAGCGGGACGTGCCGGAGAGAGGCAAGCGGGAGCGGATCGCGGGCTGGGCGGCCATCCGCCTCGGCGCGCGTGACCGACTCAGGGCGAGCATGCGCGGGGCCTTTCCGGACCACTGGTCGTTCATACTGGGCGAGATGTGCCTCTACAGCTTCCTCGTGCTCGTCGTCACCGGAGTTTATCTGACGCTGTACTTCCATCCGCGGCGGCATTGACAGTGCAGGTTGTCGCTCCCATAGTGGGAGCGCTCCCACCCGCCCTCCTGAGAGAGCTGTCATGGACGCGACATTATTGCGCGTACGCAGGCGCTGCCTGCCGCTCTGGGCGTTGGTGATGACCGTGCTGGCGGTGGCCGTCCCAGCCATCGCGGCACCGCATGCGCAGGGCGCGGCCGCGGGCTGCGCGGTCACCTACACCACCAACGAGTGGACCGGCGGCTTCACCGCTCAGATCCGCGTCACCAATCTCGGCGCCGCCCTGAACGGCTGGCGGCTGGAGTGGACGTACTCCGGCGACCAGCAGGTCACGTCCGCCTGGAACGCGGAGGTCACCCAGTCGGGCAGCGCGGTGACCGCCGTGAATGTCGCGCACAACGCCGTGCTCGACGCCGGCGCGTCCGCGGACTTCGGGCTCCAGGGCACCTGGCGCACCGCCGACCCGGCTCCCACCGTCTTCGCCCTCAACGGGACGCCGTGCGGCGGAACCGGCACCGCCACGCCGACGGCGACCCCGACCGCGTCGCCCACCGCCACGCCGACAGCGACCGCGACGGACCCGCCGCCGGCCGGATGTGCCGGAGCGACGATCTGCTCCGACTTCGAGGACCAGACCGGCACCGTGCCCTCGGGAGCCTGGCAGACGACGGCACCCGACTGCCAGGGCACGGGGAAGGTCAGCGTCGACACGTCCGTCGCCTACAGCGGCACCAGGTCGCTGCGCGTAGACGGCGGTGTCGGCTACTGCAACCACGTCTTCGCCGCCTCCACCCGCGACCTGTCCTCCGTCGGTCCCGTGGTGTACGTGCGCATGCGGGTCCGGCACACCACCGCCCTGCCCACCAGCCACGTCACCTTCGTGTCCATGCCGGACGCCTCCCAGGGCGGCAAGGCGCTGCGCGTCGGCGGACAGAACGGCGCGCTGCAGTGGAACCGTGAGACCGACGACGCGACGCTGCCGGAACAGAGCCCGGCGGGGGTCGCCCTCAGCACACCGCTGCCGACGGGCCGGTGGCTGTGCCTGCGGTTCCAGATCGACACCACCGTCCAGTCCATGCGCACGTGGGTCGACGACCAGGAGGTCGCCGGACTGCACGTGGACGGGGTGCCGACCCAGAATGTCGACGGGCAGTGGCTCGCCCGTACGACCCCTCCACGCCCCACCGGCCTGCGCTTGGGGTGGGAGAGCTACGGCACCGGAGACGACACGCTCTGGTTCGACGATGTCGCCCTCGGCTCCTCGCCGATCGGCTGCTGACACCCGCGTGGGCCGCCCTCGTCCCTCGATCCCCCACCCCCGGGGGACGAGGAGCTGCCCCGCCCCTCGGACGGGCTCCTCGCAAGATCCTCCCGGACGTAGGCGGCTCTCGCCTGGGCGGGGCCGCCCTGCACAAGGGCGCCCGCCTGCTGCCGAGGTGTGACACCAAGTGCTGAGCGCTTTTCAACCTGGCCAACAGGCGGCCGTACCGATGCGGATACAGGGCTGGTCCCTGACGACGTCGCGGGGCAGGCCCCCCAAGCGGCCGGGCTCGAGAACCCGACAGGTCAGGCCTTGCTCGTGTACGCCGACGTCGAACAATGGCGTTGCTCGCTCGCGCCGCAGAGTCGACCCGGCACTGCACCGCTCGGCGGCAGCTCAGCGTACGGCGTCAGCAGCAAGCCGAAGCGCCGGGCCTCCCGGCTTGCAAGCGGTCTTCGAGGCCGGCACACCGCTCACCCCTTGCGACGGTGGCAGACCATCCACGCCACGACAACCGCACCGGCGGCCGCCAGCAGCAGGCCGCGCTTGTCACGGGCGGTCTGCGCACCCTGGGCTGTCCTCTCCCGCAGCACCTCGGGCGCCTTCTCCTGCCACAACCGGCCGGCCTGGAAGGCCGCGGCCCGAGCCTGGCCGGCGGTCTCAACCACCTTGTCCCGCACCGGATCGGGCAGCTTGTCCTGCAGTTGAGAGGGAGCCTGCGCCGCCTTGTCCTTCAGCTCCCCGGCCCTGAGGACGGCCTGCTCCTTCAACTCGCCTGCCGTGGTGGCGACCTGTTCCCTGGCCTCTGTCACCTTCTCCTGGGCACGGGCCTTGACATCGGTCCTCGCCGCGAGGGCCTCCACCGTCCGGCCGAGTTCCTCGCGGGTCTGCTCGACCTGTTCGCGCAGTTCCTCGGGGCTGTCGGCGGTGGGCTCGTCGTGGGGCGGCTGGGTCATCGGTGTGCACTCTCCTTGATCTCGGCCACATCGGCCTTCACGTTCTCGACCGTCTGCTCCGGCACGGGCGGTGCGGCCTGGTCGACCTGCTTCTTCCCACTCATGGCCATCACCGCGGCGATCACACCCAGCACCGCCGTGACGATCAGTGCGGCGGCCCACACCGGTAGCACGAGCGTGAGCGCGGCGATCACGGTCGCTACCAGAGCCTGCGACATCAGGAAGCCGGCCAGTCCGGCTCCGCCGAACAGGCCACCGCCCTTGCCGTAGCGTTTGCCCTTCTCCTTCATCTCCGCCTGCGCCAGGCGCAGTTCCGCGCGGACCAGTTCCGTCAGCTGCTGCGACTGATCGGCGCCGACGACTACCTCACGAAGCCGTTCGAACTCCGCGAACTCGTGCTTCGTCTCAGGGCACTCGACCGCAGACGCGCCCACAGCAGGCCACCCGTGCGAGAGATCGCAGATCTGCGGTTGGACGCGTTCCGCAGAGAGGTCTACCGCGACGGCCGCTATGTCGCGCTCACCAGGAAGCAGTTCGCCGTGCTGGAAGTCCTCGTCGCCGCCGAAGGCGGCGTCGTCAGCGCCGAAGAACTCCTGGAACGCGCGTGGGACGAGAACGCCGACCCGTTCACCAACGCTGTGCGCATCACCGTCTCCGCTCTGCGCAAGCGGCTCGGCGAACCCTGGATCATCGCCACCGTGCCGGGCGTCGGCTACCGCATCGACACGCACCCGGAAACCGGGCACGAGGGAGGCGAGTGTGGATAGGGCATCCGGGTTGAGCGTCCGTGTCGGACTCACCCTCAGCTACGCCGGTTTCCTCATGCTCGCCCCCCTGACCCGCATCACCCACGCCACACGCATGGCCACGAACGGATCGCTCTCCCACCGGATCCGGCTGCCGGGCCGCAAGGACGAGTTCCGCGAACTCGCCGACGCCTTCGACACGATGCTCGCGGGGCTCGAAGCACACGTCGCCGAACAGCAGAGGTTCGCAGCCAACGCCTCCCACGAGTTGCGTACCCCGCCGGCGATCTCGAAGGCGCTTCTGGACGTGGCCCGCGCCGATCCGGACCACGACACCGGCGAACTCATCGACCGCCTGCACACCGTCAACGCCCGAGCGATCGACCTCACTGAGGCACTGCTCCTGGTCAGCCGCGCTGAGCAAACGATCCCAACCGCGCGCGGATGTCATCCGGCAGGGCGGCTACCGCAGCCAGACCGGGCTCAGCAGCATCGACCCGCAGGGGCTGTTCCCGCTGCCGACGTTGAACGGTGGTGACGGCAAAGGGCACATCCCGGCCAACGTCTTGCTGTGGATCACGCGCAGAAGTCGAACCTGCGGGAGGCCGAGGGCGGTTCGATTCCCGGCCAGATGGGCAACCCGCTGGCGGCCGTGGACGGCTACTACGGCCACAGGAGAGTGGACGGGATCCGGATTCCAACGGGCGGATCCACTGGGAGAAGTCGGAATGCGGCTACGGCGTCGGGCAGGTCACTGACGGCATGCGCCTGGCCGGGTACGAGAAGACCGGGGAGACAAGCCGGTCACCGGCCCGGAGACGGACCGGGACTACGGGAAGCGGACCTGGAACGCCTGTCACCGCGGCCAGGTGTCACCCTCGGCGTCCGCCGCCTGCTGAACCCGGCTCGCTCGGCGATCCCGTCGATCTTGGATTCGGTAGGGCGAGGGCAACCCTGTGGGCGGGTTGTGAGTCTTCTGATCGGATCACGTTGTGATCGGAGCCACGAGGAGACCATCATCAACGTCATACGCAAGACCCTGACCGCCACCGCCGTCGTCGGCGCCGTCCTCGCGGGATCCGCCGCCTGTGGAACGGTGGAGCAGTTGTCCGCCGGCAAGAAGCTCGACCGGGCCTTCGAAAAGCTCGGCAAGAAGAACACGCTCTCCTTCGAGCTCGGGCTGGACACCGACGTCGCGTCCCTGAAGGCGCTGGACGCCGGGTCCGACCCCGCACCCGGCGAGGAGATCCCGGACGAGGCCGCCGAACTGCTCAGCGGCGCGACGATCACTGTGACCGTGCAGTCGAAGAAGCCGCTCGAGGATTCCGGTGAGACGGACCTCGTCGGCACGGCCATGAAGGTCAGCACCGCGGACGGCGACCTCGCCGAGTACCGGGTGATCGGCGACTACACCTACATCCGTGCCGACATGGACGCGATGGGCAAGACGATGGGCAGCCCTCTGCCGGACGCTGAAGATTTGCCCCCGGAGGCCGGGGCGATGAAGGACGTCATCGAGGGCAAGTGGGTGAAGTTCAACACCAAGGAGATGGACAAGGCCGCCGCGGAGGGTCAGGAGGCCGGGGGAGGTGCCGCACCTTCCCTCGACGCCAAGACGCAGAAGCGGCTGGTGAACGCCCTCCGCGAGGTCATCGCCCGTGAGGTGGAGTTCAAGACGGCCGACGGCGGGGACGGCACCGAGCACGTCACCGCCACGGCCCCCTTCCGCACACTGCTCACCGAGCTGTTCGGCGAGATCCGGCCCCTGGTGAAGGACCTGCCGCCGGGCATGGAGCTGCCGACGGACAAGGACCTGAAGGACGCTCCCCGTGCCAAGGTGACGGCGGACTTCATGCTCAAGAACGGCGAGCTGGCCCAGGTGGACGTGGACCTCGCCAAGCTGGCCGAGAACGCCGAGGTGAAGAAGCTCGGCATGACACTGCGGATGCGCGAGGGCGCCAGGCCCACCGCTCCGGCCGGTGCCACGACGATCGACCTGGGTGACCTCATGAGCGGCTTTCTCGGCGGGCCGGCGATGGGTGACGCCGACTTCGACATGAGCGGTCTGGCCGGCGAGGACGTCCCGCAGGACCAGCTCTGATCGCACCGAGCGCGGTCCCCACGACTCTCCGGGGGGAGACGGACAGGACCCGTACGGGGAGGACCCCCGGCAGGCGTCGGCCTGGCAGGGGTCCTCCCCGATTCGGCTGCCGCCGTACACTCCCGGTCCCCACCCCGTCGAGTGCGTATCTCCAGCCGCCCGAACTCTTCGGGCTACGGTGTGCTGGGCGGCGAAGCGTCGGGAGGCCGTGAGCCGGGCGGCACGCGGCGCGTCTTGGCCCCGGTGGGCCATGAGCATGAGGATCAGGTCGTCGACGACGAAGCCGGGGCGGAGTTCACCGGTCTCCTGGGCTCGGCGGGCCAGTTCGGCGATCGCCCGCGAAGTCCGCTCCCGGTCGGCGGTGAAGTCCATGGCCTCGGGGAAGGCCGTCATGAAGGCGTCGGCACATCCCCATCAGGGAGTTCGTGGACGCCGGTCGAGGACGTCGCGGTGCTCGCTCAGGGTTTGTGCAATACGCTCCTGCTCCGAGTCAATCATCGAAGCCTTGCATGTCCTGGTCCTGAAGAAGCGCCGGGAGCGCTCGGCGAGCAGCGAGGAGAAGACCGGATGAGCGAGGGCGTGGACCGGCACGAACTGAGAGCCCGTCAGCTCCGCATCCTGGCGGGCCTGCATCGTAAACGCGCGGCCGAACTGGACAAGATGGCCGAGGCTGTACTGGCTACGCGCTCGATGCGCCGCCTCCTGGACGTCCTGACTGAGGCGGAAGTGCGCGAGTTGGCCGAGCATCCCGATCTCGCCGAGCTCGACGTGCAGTTGGACGGGTTCTACGGTGACAGCCCCGACAGCCCAGGCGACTCGGGGCCCGGGCCCGGTGCGCACTGACGGGGAGCCCACCACACGAGTGAGCCGGAGTGAAGGGCCGGCCTGCGGCCTTCAGGGCAAGAAGCACATTCTCCTTGCACTCTCAACGTATAGCGCGCTGGGGGGCTTGCGGCAAGACCCGGGTCGCGGCGCAGAATCGTCGTCCAAGGCCACAACCTGCGGAAATGAGGACACGACGTGCGTGTGCTGTTGTCGGCGTACGGGGGACGCGGTGACGTCGAACCAGCGGTGGGGCCCGCAGTGCAGTGGGGAAGGCAACCACGGACGAGGACGGTCTCGTCGGCGCGACGGGGCACGGCTGCTCTGGAGGTGTGGCGATGACCGGGCAGCGGTATGTGTTGGACCTTCAAGAGATCGACGAGACGCAGGGCTCGGTCGTCGGCGGCAAGGGCGCGCACCTGGGCGCGCTGTCGCGGATCGACGGCATCCGCGTGCCCGTCGGCTTCTGCGTGACGACTGACGCCTTCAGGCGGGTCATGGCGGATGCGCCGTCGTTGGACGAGCGGCTCGATCAGCTGTCGCGCTCGAACCCGGAGGACCACGAGGCGATCCGCACGCTCAGCGCGCAGATCCGCCGGACCATCGAGGACATCGCCGTCCCGGCCGATCTCGCGGCGGCGATCACCCGCGCGCTCGCCCGGTTCGGCGAGCAGGCCGCCTACGCCGTCCGATCGAGCGCGACGGCAGAGGACCTGCCTACGGCTTCCTTCGCCGGGCAGCAGGACACGTACCTGAACGTCGTCGGGTCGGCGGCGATCCTCCGGCACGTCAGCCGGTGCTGGGCCTCGCTGTTCACCGAGCGGGCCGTGAGCTACCGTCAGCGCAACCGCATCGACCACCGTAGGGTCCGCATGGCCGTGGTCGTGCAGCGGATGGTCTTCCCCCGTGCGGCCGGCGTCCTGTTCACGGCCGACCCCGTCACGGGCAACCGGAAGGTCGCCACCGTGGACGCCGGCTTCGGCCTCGGCGAGGCCCTGGTCTCCGGCCTGGTGAACCCCGACCTTTTCAAGGTGCGACACGGTGAAGTCGTCGCCAAGACGATCGCCGTCAAACAGCGTGCCGTTCACGCCCTGCCGGCCGGAGGCACGCGGGAAGTGGCGATCGACTCGCAGCGGCAGGAGCAACCGGCGCTGTCGGATGCGCAGGCCGTGCGGCTCGTGCAGCTGGGGCGCCGGATCGAAGCGCACTTCGGCCGCCCTCAGGACATCGAATGGTGCCTGGTCGACGACGGCTTTCACATCGTGCAGAGCCGGCCGATCACGACGCTGTTCCCCATCCCGGAGACCGCCGACCAGGAGAATCACGTCTACGTCTCGGTCGGTCATCAGCAGATGATGACCGACCCCATGAGACCCCTGGGGCTGTCCATATGGCAGCTGACGGCCATGGTGCCGATGCACGAGGCCGGCGGGAGACTGTTCGTCGACGTCACCCGGCGCCTGGCCTCGCCCGCGAGCCGCGCCGGCCTCCTGGACGTCATGGGGAGAGGCGATCCGCTGGTCAGGGACGCGCTGGAGACCGTTCTCGACCGCGACGATTTCGTCCCGTCGCTCCCGGACACCGGTCCCGGCAGGCCGTCGGCCGGCGGCGCGTCCGCTTCGATCGAGACCGACCCGGCCGTCGTCACCGAGCTGATCGAGTCCAGCCAGGCGTCCATCACCACCCTGGAGCGCGGCATCCGGACGAAGACCGGACCGGCGCTGTTCGACTTCCTGCTGGAGGCCTTCGAGGAGCACAAGCGAGTCCTCAGTGATCCGCTGAGCGTACAAGTGATCATGGCGGGGATGGAGGCCACGTGGTGGCTCAACGACAACCTGCGGGAGTGGCTGGGCGAGAAGAACGCCGCTGACACGCTCACGCTGTCCGCCCCCGGCAACGTCACCTCGGAGATGGGACTGGCGCTGCTCGACGTCGCGGACGTGATCCGCCCGCATCCAGAGGTGGTGGCGTTCCTGCGGGACGTCGAGGACGAGGGCTTCATGGACGAGCTGGCGAAGCTGGCGGGCGGGACCGAAGCGCGCGACGCCATTGAGGCCTACCTCGACCGGTACGGCATGCGCTGCGTCGGCGAGATCGACATCACGAGGCCTCGCTGGCGCGAGCGCCCCACCACGCTCGTGCCCGTGATCCTCGATCACGTCAGGAACTCCGAGCCGGGTGCCGCCGAGCGGCGCTTCGAGCAAGGACGGCAGAAGGCGCGGCAGAAGGAACAGGACGTGCTGTCACGCTTGCGGGCCCTGCCGGACGGGGACCGGAAAGCCGACGAGACCAAGCGGATGATCGACCGTGTCCGAACCTTCATCGGATACCGGGAGTACCCGAAGTTCGGCATCGTCAGCCGCTCCTTCGTCTACAAGCAGGCCCTGCTGGAGGAGGCCGAGCGCCTCGTGCAGGCCGACGTGCTTGCCGAGAAGGAGGACATCTTCTACCTCACGTTCCAGGAACTCCGCGACGTCGTGCGCTCCCATGAGGTGGATGACCGGCTCATCCAGCAGCGCAAGGACGCGTTCGAGTCTTACCACGCGCTCACACCGCCCAGGGTCCTCACCTCGGACGGCGAGGCCGTCACCGGTGCGTACCGGCGCGACGACGTGCCGGCCCGCGCCCTGGCCGGCCTGCCGGTCTCCGGCGGGACCGTCGAGGGAAGGGCCCGCGTCATCCTGGACGTGGCGAAGGCCGATCTCGAAGCGGGCGACATCCTGATCACGACCTTCACGGATCCCAGCTGGTCGCCGCTGTTCGTCGGAATCGCGGGCCTGGTGACGGAGGTGGGCGGCCTGATGACCCATGGCGCAGTGATCGCCCGGGAGTACGGCCTGCCGGCCGTCGTGGGCGTGGAGCAGGCCACCCGTCTGATCCGGGACGGACAGCGGATCCGCGTGCACGGAACCGACGGGTACGTCGAGATCCTGCCGCTGACCGACCAGACCGAGGAGGACCATTCGTAGCCTCCGGCCAGGACAACAGCCTCTGGGCTCACTTGCGCAGTCGGCGGCCGTCGCGGCCGGCGCCGACGGCTGCGGCTGGAACCCGTGAGGGCCGTGGCCGGCCCGGTGATGAACGTATGACGCGGCGGACCGGCCCTTCGGGGCTGTCAGCGGGCGATCGAGACGGCAAAGGGCGCGAATCCACTGGACCGGATCACATGGGGTACGAACAGGATCGCGGCCTCGGCAGCCCGCGCGGTCTCGATCCCGCCGAGGTCCGTGATCCACTCCTGGTGCCAGCCGAGGTCCGCGAGAAGCCCGCGGACGGCCCGCTTGGCCTCCGGGTCCTCGCCGGAGAGGAAGGCGGTCGGCGTCCGGGCGAGCGCGGCGGGCGCGGTCATCACGGTGAAGAGCATCGTGTTGAGCGTCTTGACGACGTGCGTACCGGAAAGCGCCTCCTGGAGTTGTTCGGCGAGGCTTGAGCCTGGGTAGAGCAGGTCGGCGGGCAGTCCGTCCGGTCCGTCGACGGTGGCGTTGGAGACGTCCATGAGGATCTTGCCCTGAAGCTCCTCGCGCAGCGCGGTGAGCCGCTCCAGCGAGCCGGCGCCCAGCGTGGCGTTGATGACGACCTGCGCCGTCCGGGCGGCGTCGGCGGCAGAGCCTGGCGAGCGGTCCGCCACGGTCACCTCGTGTCCGGCCCGGGCGAGGGCCGTGGCCAGGCCGCCGCCGACGCGGCCGTTTCCGAGTACGGCGATCTTGGTCATGCTGATCCGGTCCTTCCGGTACCCGTGGTCTTTGTGAGTGGTCAGAGGGAGAGCGTGACAACGGCCTCGGCGTGCACGCCGGGGGCGGCGGCCAAGAAGCTCTCGCTCCCGGGGCTCCAGGAGCTGCCCTCGGCGTCGGAGATCCGTCCGCCGGCCTCGGCGACGAGCAGAGCCCCGGGAAGCAGGTCCGCGCGGGCCCCGGCGAACTGCCAGAAGGCATCGATCCGGCTGGCGGCCACGTTCAGCAGGTGCAGGGTCGCGGGCACCGAGGTGCGCACCACCAGCGCGTCGAAGAGCATCGCGGTGATCGAGGAGCCGACGCGCCGCACGACCTCCTCGTCCTCGTCCGGCCTGGCCTGGCTCGTGGCCACCAGGCTGAGGCCGAGGTCCGTGGTCCGGGACACGCGCAGCGGCCGGCCGTCGAGGTGGGCGCCGCCGCCCGCGAGCGCGGTGTAGGTCTCACCGGTCAACGGCAGGTGGACCGCGGTCAGCACCGGCTGGTTGTCGCGCACGAGGGTGGCGGTGACCGCCCATTCCGGCAGGGCGTGCAGGTGGTTGACGTTGCCTTCGGCCGGATCCACGATCCACCACTCGCCCGGAGGCAGGGCCCCGCCCGCGAGTTCGTCCTCCACCCAGCCGGCGTCCGGGCGCAAGACGGCGAGGCGGGGGCGCAGGATGTCGAGGGCCGCGTCGTCGTTGGCGGCGAGTGCCCGCATCAGCTCTTCTCGGGTCTCGTGGCGAACCACGTCGCCGAAGCGCTCCCGCAGCGCCGAACCCGCCGCCCTCACCGCTAGCGCGGTCTGCGCGAGCAGGTCCGCGTCGCGAGCGGGGTCGGCGGATGCGGCGACACTCATGCGCTGGATCGATGCGGACATGGCAGTACTCCCGACTGAGTAGGTGTGAGGCGGACGACCCCGGTTGAACCGTGTGCGTGTGCGCCCGCATCTCGAAGGTAGGGAGACCACTCGTTAACATCAAGTGCATGTAAAGCACGGCTAGGATGACTCTCATGCAATTGGATTTGAACCTGCTCGCCGCGCTCGACGCTCTCCTGGAGGAAGGCAGCGTGGCCGCAGCGGCCGAGCGTCTGCACGTCACCGCGCCCGCGATGAGCCGAAGCCTCGGCCGGATCCGGCGTACGACGGGGGATCAGATCCTGGTGCGCACCGGGCGCACGATGACCCCGACGCCGTACGCGATCGCAGTCCGGGAACAGGTGCACGATCTGCTGCAGCAGGTCCAGAGCGTGCTGGCGCCGAGCCGTGAACTCGACCTCACCGCACTCGAGCGCGTTTTCACACTCCGCTGGCACGACGCGCTCGTCGCGCTCAGCGGCCCCGCGCTCCTCGCCGCCGTGCGCGAGCAGGCGCCGGGCGTGCGACTGCGCTTCATCGCGGAATCGCACATCGACACCCCCGAGCTGCGTCGCGGCGAGGTCGACCTCGCCGCGGACGCGAACCTCCCGACCGCACCCGAGATCCGCGCCGAGCAGGTGGCCGAGGCCCATTACGTCATCGTCGTGCGGCAGGGGCACCCGCTCACCCGCGTCAAGGCCGTCACCGCCGTGCGGTACGCCGCGGCCGAGCACCTCACCGTCTCCCGGCGTGGAAGGCTCGGCGACCCCCTCGACGACGCTCTCGCTCGGCTCGGCCTCACCCGCCATGTGGTGGCGACCGCGCCCACCGAAGCCGCCGCATTCGAGTTCGTGCGCGGCTCCGACCTCCTCGTCACAGCACCCGAAGCCACCACACGCTCGGCGGCCGCGGACCTCGGACTGGCCCTGCTCCCCCTGCCGCTCGACATGCCGCCGGCCCCGGTCTACCTGTCATGGCATCAGCGCTACGACACCGACCCCGCGCACATCTGGCTACGGGATCTGGCGCGCACCGCGCTCGTCGGCAAGACCGGCCGCAAGTCCGCATGATGACTTTCACGTATCCCACTCCTACGGTCGCACGGGTGACTTCGCGTCGGACCGGCAGACGTACGGCGCCTCCTACGACCATCCCGGTGTCGCGATCGTCGCCGCGAGCGGCGACAACGGCTACGGCGTCTCGTTCCCGGCCACCCCGTCCGCCGTGACGGCCGTCGGCGGCACGAATCTGAGCGCCGACCCGGACAGCCCGCGCGGCTGGGACGAGACCGTGTGGAAGCGGGGCTTCTACGGCCCGGGCTCGGGCTGTGCGTCGTACCGGACCAAACCGGAGTTCCAGAAGGACAGCGGCTGCCCGGGGCGCAGCGTCGCCGATGTGTCGGCGGTCGCCGACAACGTTGCGCTCTGTTCGACGTTCGGCTCCCCGGGCACCGGCCGGCAGCGCTACGGCGGCACGAGTGGGTGCCGTCGAGGACCGCGTACATCCCCTCCGGCTTTGCCCGGCACATGGACGGTGCGCCCGTGGACCGCGACCGACACCGAGCGGGACGGTGGTGGTCGCGTCCAGGGCCCGCCCGCGGGCCGGGAACCCGCTGCCCCCGCGGGAACCGTCGGATGTCCGGTTGACCGGGCATCCGGGGATGTGCGGTCACTGCCGTGCCGTGATGTCCATGCTCGTCGACTTCGCCCGGACCGGCAGGATCGGTCCGCTCCACTGCGGAATGCCCCGGGCCGAGGCCGAACACCTCCTCGGCCCGGGGCGGCCCCACCCGGCCATCCTCATGAAGGGGCCCGACATGGCCTGGACGGACTGGGGGAGTCTCTGACCCGCCACCGGCGTGACGGCCCGGCCGGTGCCCGTGGGCGGCAGATCCGCAGGTGATTGCCGGTAGGCTGCGGTGGTGCGCACGGTCGAGCTTCTCCTGGACGAGGAGGCGGATCTGGCGGTTCGGGAGGCCTGGCGGCGGCTCGCGGACGCGGGGCTGCCCAGTCAGGCACGTCACCGCTCACCGACCAACTGCCCGCACCTCACCCTGGCCGCCTGCCGGGAGCTGACCGCCCCGATTCGCTGGGAGCTGGCCGAGGTGGCCGCCGCCCTGCCGCTGCCCGTGCGGTTCACCGGCGTGGTCCGCTTCGAGCGGCCGACTTCGGTGTTGGCCTGGGGGCTGGACCTCGACTCCGTGCTGGTCGGCTTGCACCGCAGGGTGTGGGAGGCGGTGGCCTCGGACAGCCCGCCCGAGATCCTCAGCCCATTCCACGAACCTGGGCGCTGGAGCCCTCACGTCACCCTCGGCCGTACGCGGCGGGCCGGTGCCTTCTCCGGCCGGCGGGTCCCCGAGCTGCTGCCGGCACCGCCGCTGTCGGTCTGGCTCACCACCCTGCGCAGCTACGACACCGAAACCGGCGCGCTGGAGGTGCTGGAGCCCCGTTCCTGAGGCACCCCTCCGGCCGGAGGCACGCCCACCAGCGCCCTCCGCCTTCACTCGGCCGTAGACAGCGGCCGCGCTCTGGGGCGTTTCGCGCCCGGTGGCCGGCACCGGCTCGACGAGGTGGTCTGCGATGTCGGCCGAACGTGTTGGTGACCATGTGTAAGCGTCAGTGGCGTATCGGCTCCACGCCGGCCAGGGTGCCCTTGCGGGTCCGACGGTGGACATTCCGGAGAGTGAGAGTCCACTCCGCCTGTCTCACGTACTGTGGCTTCGCATGACCGACTCCGAGATCGAGATCACCGCAGAGCTGGTGCACGATCTTCTCAAGGACCAGCATCCCGACCTGGCAGGGCTGCCCATCCGCGAGGTGGCCGGCGGCTGGGGCAACCAGATGTGGCGCCTCGGGGACGAGTTGGCCGTGCGCATGCCGCGTATGGAGGGTGCTTCGGATCTCCTGCGCAAGGAGTGCAGATGGCTGCCTGTCCTGGCCCCGCGTCTTCCGCTCCCGGTTCCGACGCCTGTGCGGATCGGTGAACCGTCCGCGCGCTTTCCGAGGTTGTGGAGCATCATGACGTGGGTTCGCGGCGAGCCACTGGACTAAGCCTCGATCAGCCGCAGCGACCACGCGGCCGACACTCTGGCGGGTTTCCTGAGGGCGCTCCATGTGGAGGCGCCCGCTGAGGCGCCGGCCGGTTCCGACCGCGGCGCTCACCCCAAGGAGTGCACGGGCAGCTTCGAGGAGTTCTTGCAAGCCATCGCCCCTGGCGGCATCGCCGCAGATGTCCGGGCCGTCCGGGCCGTCTGGGACGACGCTGTTGCGGCCCCCGGGTGGGAGGGCCCGCCGGTATGGCTGCACGGTGACCTCCATCCCGCGAATGTCGTCGCCTCGGACGGGACGCTCTCGGGTGTGATTGATTTCGATGCCGTGTTCGCCGGTGATCCGGCGTGGGACCTGGCGGCCGCGTGGGTGCTGCTTCCCGCCGGCGCGAGCTCACGGTTCTTCGAGGTGTACGCGCATGCGGACGAGGCGACGATCCGGCGCGCCCGAGGGTTGGCTGCCATGAAGAGCCTCTTCCTCATCCTGATGGGCCAGAACGGGGAGCAGGGCCTTCCGGGCGGCAAGCCGACGTGGGGACCCGCAGGCCGGGCAGCGCTCGGTCGTGTTCTGACATCCAGTTCGGGCTGCCCCTCTCCTGCACAGGCCCCTCCACCTGTCCGGCCGTGACGGGAGGCGGCGTGACTCTGCGTCAGCAATCGGCTTCGGCCTCACCGTCCCGGCCCTGTCTACGTCATGCGGCACCACCGGTACGAACGAACGGCGTTGGCGCACTCCATTGACGTCCTGTAATGCTCATGCCAGTCTCATCTCATCCTTACCGTGGGAGCGCTCCCAAACCCCACAATCCCCTCTGGAGCCGCTCATGCCCGCATTCGCCTCCCTATGTCAGCGCGGCAGGTCCTTCGCCACCGCCCTGCTCGCGAGTTCCCTCCTCCTCGGCGGCCTGCTGGCCAGTCCCGCCGCCGCGGCGGGGACCACCGCCGTCCGCGTCAACCAGGTCGGCTACCTGCCGGACGGTCCCAAGCGCGCGACGGTCGTCACCTCCAGCACCCAATCCCTCACCTGGCAGTTGCGCAACGCCTCCGGCTCGGTGGTCGCCTCCGGCTCCACGGTCCCGCGCGGCGCGGACACGCCCTCCGGGCAGTCCGTCCAGCTGGCGGACTTCTCGTCGTACAAGGACACGGGTACGGGGTACGTCCTGTCGGTGAACGGCAGCGACAGCGACCCGTTCGACATCCGCGCGAACCTCTACGACGGGCTGCGAGCCGACTCGATGGCGTTCTTCTACCACCAGCGCAGCGGTATCGCCATCGACGCCTCCTTGGTCGGCTCCGCCTACGCTCGCCCGGCCGGGCACCTCGGCGTCTCGCCGAACAAGGGCGACACCTCCGTCCCCTGCCAGGCCGGGGTGTGCGACTACACCCGGGATGTCCGGGGCGGCTGGTACGACGCGGGCGACCAGGGCAAGTACGTGGTCAACGGCGGCATCTCCACCTGGCTGGTCGTCAACTCCTTCGAGCGGGCCAAGCGTGCGGGCACGAACGCGGCGCTGGGCGACTCGACGCTGCGCATCCCCGAGCGCGGCAACGGCGTTCCGGACGTCCTGGACGAGGCGCGCTGGGAAATCGAGTTCCTGATGCGGATGCAGGTCCCCGAGGGCAAACCGTACGCCGGGATGGCGTTCCACAAGATCCACGACGCGGCCTGGACCGGCATCCCCACCCGCCCCGACCAGGACGCCCAGCCCCGCGAACTGCACCGTCCGTCCACCGCTGCGACGCTCAACCTGGCGGCCACCGCCGCGCAGTGCGCTCGCGTCTTCCGGCCGTACGACTCCGCGTTCGCCGACCGCTGTCTGGCGTCCGCCCGCCGGGCCTGGACGGCGGCGCAGGCCAACCCCGCGATGTACGCGCCCGATTCGGACGGCACGGGCGGCGGCGCCTACGGTGACACCCAGGTGACCGACGAGTTCTACTGGGCGGCCGCCGAGCTCTACGCGACGACCGGCGAGAGCGCCTACCGGGACGCGGTCACCTCCTCGCCCTGGCACACCTCGGCCGGCGCCTTCACCCCCTACGGCTTCGGCTGGGCGGACACGGCCGCGCTCGGCCGGCTCACCCTGGCCACCGTCCCCAACGGGCTGCCCGCCTCCGACCTGGCCCGCATCCGCTCCTCGGTGGTCTCGGCCGCCGACGGCTATCTGTCCACGATGACCGGGCAGGGCTACGCGGTGCCCATCCCCGCAGACGGGTACTTCTGGGGCTCCAACAGCGAGGCCGCCGACAACGCGGTGGTCATGGCGGTAGCCGGGGAACTGACCGGCGACGCACGCTACCGGGCCGGGGTACTGGAGGCGATGGACTACCTGCTCGGCCGCAACGCCATCGGCCAGTCCTACGTGACCGGCTACGGCGAGACGTCCTCGCACAACCAGCACCACCGCTTCTGGGCCCACCAGTCGGACGCGTCGCTGCCCAATCCGCCGGCCGGCTCGCTCGCGGGTGGCCCCAACAGCGCGCTGCAGGATCCGGTGGCGCAGGCGAAGCTGGCCGGCTGCGCGCCCGCAGCCTGCTACATCGACGACATCGGCTCGTACTCCACCAACGAGGTGGCGATCAACTGGAACGCCCCGCTGGCCTGGCTCGCCGCCTACGCCGCCGAACGGACGTCCGACGGCGGCGGTTCGCAGCCCACGGCCTCCTGCTCGGTGACGTACAAGGTGGACAATGCCTGGAGCGACGGCTTCACCGCGACCGTGACCCTCAAGAACACGGGCTCCTCCGCGGTGGACGGATGGCAGCTGACCTGGAGCTACCCGGGCGGCCAGCGGGTCACCAGCGCCTGGAGCGCGACCGTCACCCAGAGCGGCGCCGACGTCGTCGCCCGCAACACCGACTGGAACCGTGCGATCGCGCCTGGTGCGACGGTGAGCTTCGGCATGCAGGGTTCGCTCAGCGGAAGCAACCCGTCCCCCACAGCCTTCGCCCTCAACGGAGGCGCCTGCGACTGACCCGGCACCGTCCCCGGCGCCGCACCCCCGCTCCCGCACCGGGGGTGCGGCGCTGTCAGATGACGACGGGTGCGACGGCGGCGCCCTGCATCTGGTCGGTCACCTCCTGACCGATTGCGGCCGGTGGGAAACCCCTTCCCCCGACACCCCACCTTCCCCGCGCACTGTCTGACAGGGCCCTCGAGCCGTGAACACCCTTGAGCAGCAGACGAGTCGGTGATTTCCGGAGCGCATGCACCACTGATTATGATCTTGATCATGACAGTGCAGAACTTCGACAGATCCCTTTCCCGCAAGCAGAGGCTCCAGGAGAAGCAGCGCCGCCAGTTGGCGGTGGTCGATGCCGAGGCCAAGGTCCGTAAGGCAGAGGTCGAACTGGCTGTGGCTGTCACCGAGGCAGTGCAGGTGTTCGGTGACGAACTGTCCGCGTCCGAGGGGCTCGACATGCCGGTCGAAGCGATCCGGCGCTTCCTCGCCATGGCTCAGGACGAAGCGAGCAGTGCCGACAAAGCCGCCGAGGACACCGCATCCTGAGGCCGATCGTCATCCGGGCGCTCAGCAACCTGGCCCGGCCTGATCGAGCACACGGCGCGTACCGCCCTTCATGCCGCGGTGGACATCGTTGCCCTGCCCGGCGAGACGCCGGCCCGGGCAACGGGTGTGCGGCCCGGGGCGGAAGCCGACCTTCACCGATCCACGGATCCGCGCGGCGCCACGGAGCAACGGAGTTCCGTCGTTTCCAGGCCGGCGCCACCCTGTTCGCGGGCCTGTTACTGTGCGCCGATGTCGTCGATCAAGAAGTTCCAAGTCACCTTTGACTGCGCAGAACCCGAGCGTCTGGCTCGCTTCTGGTGCGAGGTGCTGGGATGTGCGGGTCGGCACCGGTCTCGTGGGTGAAGCGCGCCTCGCCGCACTTGAGGCCGAATGTGCGCGGCTGGTTCCGCTCGGGGCGGTACACGTGCAAACGCTGTTCGACGGCAATGATGCGCGCACCCCGATGCCGGACATCGAGGGCAACGAGTTCTGTATCGACTGAGCATTGTTCTCGACGCGGACTGCACGGACGAGACCAACGCTCCTGCTGCCGTCGCCGCATGGTAACAAGTGTTACCATGCGGGCATGGCGAAGACACAACTGGGCGCACGCGTGGACGAAGATGTGGCGGAACTCGCCAAGAAGCGCGCCGCCGACCTCGGGCTGAGCGTCGGGGACTACCTCGCCCGGCTCGTGCAGGACGACACCAGCGGACTGCGCGCCCGGGCGGTGGACGCGGCCGCCCGCTTCCTGGCCGAACACCAGCGCGTCTTCGACGACGCCGAACAGGCCGAGCAGACGACGCCGGGAGCGCGCGCAGCCTGATGCACCTGCACATCGAGGTTCCCTGGATCCTGCAGGTCGCCGAAGCCGCCGGAGCGGACGACCCGGCCCCCGACGACTACGGCGTCCCCGTCTCGGCGGTCGCACGCCACCGGGCCGAAGTGTTCGAGCAGCCCGTCTACGGCGGCCCCTACGCCAAAGCCGCCGCGCTGGTGCACACGCTGGGCCGGTGCCGCTGGCTGGAGCGTTCCAACCTGGCCGTCGCCGCGGCCACCGGCGTCATGTACCTCGAGGCCGCCGGGATCACCGTCAAACCCGCCCGCGAGGACGCCATCGCTCTCAAGGACCTGCTTCTCGACCCCGCCTGCACGGCCGGGAAGATCGCTGCTCTGCTGCGGACCTGGCCCGCCACCACCTGACGCCCGCACGCCCGGCACCACATCCCACGACGCCGACAGCAGTGCCGTTCAGCGGGGGTCACGTGTCTCGTCGGCGGACTGCCCGGCACCCCGGGGCCGCGGTGCGCGGCCGGTGCCGCCACGAATGAGCACGTGATCCGGGGTCCGGCCTGTGCCGGGGATCTCCTTCGCCGAGCCGCCGAACCGTGCCCACGCCGGGGAGGCGCCGCCGTACGCGGCGAAGGGGCCGTGGATCATGCCGAGCACCCGGCCGGCGAGCCGTGTGCGGCAGGCGGCACGCCTGCCCGGTCCCGCCACCGCCCGTGTACCGAAGACCGATTCGGCAGCACGAAGCGCACCCGCGCGGCGGCTCACACGGTTGGCGCCCTCCCCCCTGGCACTGCAGCGCTGCCACGATGCCCGATCCGGCTGACCGCCCTACGGTGGTGGCATGGCGGTGATCAACGGCAGGAGGCGGGGAGCGCGGGCCGGGACCGGTGTGCTGGAGGTGCTGGGCCCGGCCGGCCTGTTCGTGCTGTCCGTCATGGCCGCTTCCATCCAACCGCACGAGCACCGGTTTTCGTTGCGGTGGTCCGCCGTGGTGCTGGCGGGCCTCGGCTGCTGCGCCCTGGTCTGGCGGCGTCGCCATCCTTTCGGCGTACTGGCCTGCGCAGTCGGCTGCGGAGTGGGGTTTCTGGCGCTCGGCTTCCGGGAGAGCCCGCTGGTGATCAGCCCGGTTCTGGTGTCCGTCTACACCGTGTCCGTGCTGACCGACCGCCGTACCGCCTGGACCGCCGCGTCCGCCTCGGCCGCCGTTCTGGTCGGCACCGCCGTCGCATGCGCCCCGCACGCATGGCTGGACCCGGACAACGCGGCGATGCTGGCGTGGACGGCGCTGCCCGCCGCCGTCGGGGACGGTGTGCGCTCACGCCGCGCTTACGTGGCAGCCGTGGAGGAACGGGCGGAGCACGCGGAACGCACCCGTGAGCAGGAGGCGCGGCAGCGGGTGGCGGCCGAACGGGTCCGGATCGCACGCGAGTTGCACGACATCGTCGCGCACCACATCGCGCTGATCAACGCTCAGGCAGGCGTGGCCGCGCATCTGGTGGAACGGCGACCGGAACAGATCCTGGCCGCCTTGGAGGACATCCGGGACACCAGCCGGTCCGCGCTGGACGAACTACGGGTGACCGTGGGGCTGCTGCGGCAGTCCGGCGATCCGGTGGCCTCGCGGGATCCGGTACCGGGTCTTGCGCAGGTGCCGGCGCTGCTGGCGTCGTTCGAACGCGTCGGCCTGACCGTCAGCCACTCCCGGCGCGGCATCGCCGTACCGCTGGCTCCGGCGGTCGGTCTGGCCGCGTACCGCATCGTGCAGGAGGCCCTGACCAACGTCCGCAAGCACGCCGGTGCCGCGCACGCGCGGCTGATCATGCACTACCAGCCTGAGCGGCTGACGATCCTCGTCGAGGACGACGGGCGAACCGGGGGCCTGCCCCCTCCCGCGGGTACGGGGCACGGGCTGATCGGGATGCGGGAGCGGGCGGCCACGGTCGGGGGCCGGCTGCACGCGGGACCACGCCCCGGCGGTGGCTTCACCGTGCGGGCCGACCTGCCGCTGCGCCCCGGCCATATGTTCGACGAAACTCCGAGGAGAGACGGGCATGACGATTCGCGTGCTCCTTGCCGATGACCAGGCCCTGCTGCGGGGCACTTTCACCATGCTGTTCGACTCCACGGACGACATGGAGACAGTCGGCGAGGCGTCCAACGGGCAGGAAGCAGTGGAACTGGCGCGGGACCTGCGCCCGGACGTCGTCCTGATGGACATCCGTATGCCGGAGATGGACGGCCTCGACGCCACCCGGCTCATCAGCGAGTCGGAGGACCTCGCGGCAGTACGGGTCCTCATCCTGACGACCTTCGAGGACGACGAACACGTCGCCGAGGCGCTGCGCGCGGGTGCGAGCGGCTTCCTCGGCAAAGGCGCGCGACCCGAGGAGTTGCTTGAGGCCGTCCGCACGGTCGCCGCCGGCGAAGCGCTGCTGTCGCCGACGGCCACCCGGGCGCTGATCAGACGCTTCCTGTCGCAGCCGGAACCGTGCCGGACGGGGGTGCACGAGCGGCTGGAGCGGCTGACGCGGCGGGAACGCGATGTCATGGGGCTGGTGGCGCTGGGCCTCTCGAACGACGAAATTGCCGAACGTTTGTTCGTCAGTCCGCTGACCGTGAAGACCCACGTCAACCGGGCCATGGCCAAACTGGCGGCCCGCGACCGCGCCCAGCTCGTGGTCATCGCCTACCAGTGCGGACTGGTCGGACCCGCGGCCGAACCGGAGTGTCCACACGTGTCCGGGTAAGGGGCGTGGCGCCGGTGCTGCGTCCGTGTCTGTCCCGGCGGTAGACCGGCGGGCCGGGTACTGCGGCTGTGGTAGCCGCGAATCACTCCGGCAGGACGACGCGCGAGGGGCCGTTCCCGGGCGATGGTGGGATGGCGAACGGAGGTCTCACCATGACTGAAGCCCACGGTTCGGCCGAGACGTACGACATGACGGCCGTAGACGATCTGTCCTTCACCGCCGCAAGGAAGGGAACGGCCGCCCTGAACGGGCAGGACCGCTGTGCGGCCGTGGCGCCGCACCTGTCCCTCCTCCGCGACTCCCTGGCACGCGACGCCGGCCGAGACCAGTACGGGTACCGGTACGCCGGAGCCCCGCGCGGCTCCGTGCCGGCCCGTCGGGGCCGACCGGCCCGTACGGCGGCAACGGGTGGCCTGACGCTTGCCCAGTGGATGAGCAGGACCACGAGCGTCCGATGACCGGGCTGCCCCGGCGGAGAGGGGCCGTCCCGCCATCCACGATGACTGCTCGCTCGAGCACGGTGAGCCGCAGACAGCGCTGGGCGCGGGCCGGACCGCTTTCGACCAGGCGTTGCACGCCGTCGTCAACGCCTGGACCACCGCCCTCAGCCGCCTCCGCCTCGGCTGACCGCGGCACCCGTGCCCGTGAGCAGTGCACCCGCCGCACGCCTGACAGGTTTCCCGATGGCACTGCGCGGTTCTGACGTCCGTGTCACCGTGGAGTGCCGGGCCCGTCGCCTTCCCCCGTGGCGACGGGCCCGGCCTTGCCGCCGTGCCGGCGATGCTTGGCAACGGCTCTGTCCGCGGTCCCGTGGGTGATGTCGAAGTGGTGGCAGGCTGCGGCCGAATCGTCAGGGGTGCGGCGGGAGTGATCAAGAAGTCTGTCGGGTGGAGACGTCGGTCCCGCTTTGAAGCGATCAGTCACGACACCGGGCACCCGTCCTTGTCACGTCCCGGCGAGGACGGCCCGCAGTTCGTCGGCCACCGCGTCCAGGCAGCTGCCGAACCTCGCACGCCCCCTTGGCCCCGGTCCAGCGCCGGAAGGCGTTGTCGCAGGCCACCGTGGCGAGCTGCGCGACCGGTTCGGCCGTCCCGGCGTGGACCTGACGCTGTATCAGGACGTCACGGATCGCCTCGGTGATCGCGGCCGCCCTGGTCCGTTCACGCTCCTGCAGCTCCGGGCCGGCGTCGATCACCGCCCGGCGCTCCGTCGCGCCGTCCACGTGCGCGGCGAGCCGGGTGCCGACTCGCGCCGGCGCGTCGAGGGCGGCGGTGAGCGGAGCCGCGTTCGGGTCTGCC
This sequence comes from Streptomyces sp. NPDC004542, assembly GCF_040610035.1. Classification (NCBI taxonomy): domain Bacteria; kingdom Bacillati; phylum Actinomycetota; class Actinomycetes; order Kitasatosporales; family Streptomycetaceae; genus Streptomyces; species Streptomyces sp. NPDC004542. The sequence continues at coordinate 13,537 of NZ_JBEXLP010000033.1, read as the reverse complement.
GTCAGAGCTGCCTCCGCCAGTGCCCGGGGCAGGTGCTCTGAGCCGGCGAACAGGACCTCGCGCTTGTCCGGGAAGCAGCGGAAGCAGGAGCGCCGGGTGGGTGGTCCCGCCCGCTCGGCGATGTGGGTCACCGTCACGTTGTCATAGCCGCCCTCCAGGTACAGCTCCAGAGCCGCCCGCTTCAGGCGCTGCTCGGCGCCCGGGTCCCACCGTGCCGCCTTGGCGGCCGGCATCGTGGACGTGCTCACCGTCGGCGGGCGCCGGTACGGCAACGGTCGGCTGACGACGGCGCGCCTCGGCGCGGACCCGCAGCGACTCGCCCTCCGGACGGGGAGTCGGCGAAATCGGCAGGTGGGGTTGTCCCGGGCCCCGTCGGCGACCGCCTGGAACGACAGCGACGGCTTTTTACCGTACAGTCACCGGGATTTCTTCTTTTCCGAGGTTTACCGGCGTCTTTCGCATCGGTTATGGGTCGTTGGCGCGCCGCCGTACGAAACAGCGCTTCTGTTTCCCGGCTGCTTTTCCTGGAAGGGAAACCCGCCGACAGAGGGGCCGGGGGTGACTGGAATAGGCCATGAAGAGTGATGAATCGGCCATTCCGTAGAACGGAGCAGTCCGTTCCCGAGGGGCGCTGAAATGCGGGATGGTCCGCACCCGGGTATCCCTAAATATCCGAATTATTTTCACGTAACGAGCGCGGGGTGGGCGCCGGTCCATGGTTGACATGATTGTGGAGGCGCTATGACCATGCAGTGGCGATCATGTCGATGATCCACCCGGTCCCGAAGCCGGGCATCGGCGGCTTTCGCCCTTGCCCGCCCGTCACGTCCGCCTGCGAGACATCTCCAGGCCCGAGGAAGGAACCTGCCGGCGCTCCGCGTTCACCTGCGGCTTTCGGCGAATGAAGAGTTGTGTCCGCCTGTGCGGTCCCGTGCGGACCCCGGGCCGGAGGCCTTCATTCGGCCGCCACATCCGTCATCCCACCGTGACACCCGCGATTCCGGCTTCCCGGAGGCGGGTGACGAAGGAGTGTGCACATGACGTTCAACGCCCTGCTGGGCACATCCCCGAACGGCGACCGACTGTTGCCGGCCGGTGCCACCGCGCGGCTCCACGCCGTGATCAACGGACACTGGCCGTCGGACGTCCTGCTGCGTCTGAGCCTGCGGCAATGGCCGGACCCGGCGGAACCGCCGTTGGAAGGCCATGAGGTGGTCGCCCTCGACGACGGCGGCTACGCGCACACCGTGGACACCGGAGCGGGCTTCGTCACGGTGCAGTTCACACCCGAGCCCGACTCCGTGCCGCACGCCCTGGAGCACAGCGATCCCCCCACCCCGCGCTGGCGCGCCGCCGTGCTGACGGAGTGCGTCCAGCCGGACGCTTTGCGGCCCGCCGCCGTCGCACAGGCCCTGACCGAGGCCCTGCGGAGCGAGGGCGCCGCCTTCAGCGACACCGAGGTGGCGACCTTATGGGAGGCGATGCCGCTGCTGCGCCGGTACGCCACCGAGGACAGCGCGTTCACCGACTGGGCCCTGATATTCCGCGACCACTACGTGGAGAACAGCGTCGGCTTCCTGCTGGCGGCCGAACGCGCCGGATTCTCCCCCCAGTGGATCTACGCCCTGGACAAGGGTGACAAGACGTTGCGCCGGGACCGCGTGCACGGATGGTTCCTGTCCCGCGGCTACCGCAGCGCCACGCTCGACAACTCCGTCGTGAACGGCACCGCCACCGACGAGGAGGTGGCCCACGCGCGCCATGTGGGCTCCGACGTCGACGCCTTCATCCGGAGGGCACATGCCGAGGGCAGGCGCGTACTGATGGTCGACGACGGCGGCATCATCGCCCTCGGCTCCGCGCGCGACCGTCTGGTCACCGAACGGGTCGACGCCGCACTGGAGTTGACCGTCAGCGGTCTCAAACGTATCTCGGCGGCCGACGACATGCGTCTTCCCGTCTTCAACATGGCACGCTCCCAGGTCAAGACACACCTGGCCTACAACGAGATCGCCGACTCCTGCGTCCGCCGGCTGCGCGCCATCGTGCCGGGGGAGAAGTTCGTAGGACGACGGGTGCTGTCCCTGGGCTTCGGCACCCTCGGTGCCCGCATCGCCAGGGCCCTGCGCGCGACCGGATGCCGCGTCACCGTCGTCGACACCGACACGCTCGCACTCGTACGCGCCGCGGAAGAGGGGTTCGACACCAGCCGCTCGGCCCGGGAGGCGCTGCTGCGCGCCCGCCCCTTCCTCGTCCTCGGCACCACCGGCGAGGACGCCCTCACCGAGGCCGACCTCGCACTGCTGCCCGACGGTGTGCTCCTGGCCGGATTCGCCACCCGGGACTTCAGCCTGCTCAGTGAGCGCCGCGTCGCCACGACGACGTCGGACGTCCCGGGCGTGGGCGTCCGCCACACCCTGCCGGGAGGCCACTCGGCGACCCTCCTCGGCGACGGCCGGTCACTGAACCTCTACACCTACGAGGGCATCCCCAACCGCGGCTACGACGCCTACCGCGCCGCCACGCTGATCGCCGCCAAGCACCTGTGCCGTTCCGCGACAACGCTGTCGTCCGGGGTCCATCTGGAGACCGTGGACCGGGTGGTGCGGGACGCGGGGCTGTTCGACGCCTACTACGACACGTACCTCGCCGACAGCGCCGGGCCCGCCGCGCGCGCAGAGGACGGTGACGACGCCGATGCATGACCTGCCCCGCGTCTGCGTCGTCGGGTACGGAGTGGCCGGCCGGCTGCACCACCGGCTGCTGGAGGCCGCAGGACTGCGCGTCTGCACCGTCGACCCGGCACTGACCGGTGTGCCCGCCGGTGCTTACAGCCACCGTCCGGTCGAGCACCGGAGCGACGTGGCGGACGTGTCCGCTCCCGTGGACCTCTGGTCGCTCTGCACACCCACACACACGCACGTCGACACGCTGGCGGCGATCCTGACCCGCGATCCGCGGGCCCGGGTCATCATGGAGAAGCCGGCCTGCCGGGCGCAGGACGTCCCCCGGCTCCGCGCACTGCTGGAGCAGCATCCCGAGGCGCGCGTGGTGGTGATGAACCAGTACCGGCACGCCCACGCGCTGCGCCTGCTGGACGACCTGCGCCGCCGGCACATGCCCTCCCAGCCGGTGACGGCGGTGCGCGTCGCCTTCAGCAAGGACCGGCGCTCCGACATGGAGGCGGGCCGGTTCGTCGACCGGGACCACGGTGTCTTCGGTTACGAATGGCCGCACATGCTGGCGGTGGTGAGCCGGCTGCTGCCCGCCGACGCCTACCGCGCCTACGTCGAGAGCCCGGTCCAGGACGTGCGTGGCGTCGTCCATCCCGATTACTTCGTCACGGCCGCCCGGGAACGGGCCACGGTGGCGGACGGCGTGGCGCTGGAGCTGTACTCCTCGGTCGTCGGTGACCCACCGGGTGACGCCGACGTCCCCGACTGGACCCGCGGCTTCGGACACTCCACCGGCGGCCGCAGGCGACTCGCCCAGATCCAGGCCGGCCCCGCGCTGTTCACGGCCGAGATGGACCCGGTCGCCCTGCCGGACGGCGACCGGCTGCCCGGCAACACCCACCGTCTGACCGCCCACCTGCCCACCGGCCGCCAGGAGACACTGGTGAACGACTCCCCGATGGACAACGCCCTGCGCACCGCGGTCGCGCAGCTGCTCGGCGACCTGCCCCTGCCCCCGGTCGACCTGCGGCCCGTACACCGCATCAGCGCCCTCGCCGGGCACTTCGAGCGTGGCCGTGCCACCGCCGCGGCCGGACATCCGGGCGGAGGCGCGGTATGAGCGGGCTCCGCTTCGGAGTCGTCGGCTGCGGTGTGATCGGTGGTCTGCACGCCCGCGTGCTCAGCGCCTATCCGCCCCTCGCCGCACGGGCACGACTCGTCGCCGTCGCCTCGCCCTCACCGGAGCGCGCCCACCGGCTGGCGGCGGAGACCGGCAGCGAGGCGACGGATGTCGCCACTCTGCTCGACCGTGGCGATATCGATGTCATCAGCGTGTGCACACCCAGCGGACTCCACGCCGAAATCGGACAACGGGCCCTGGCCGCAGGCAAGCACGTCATCGTGGAGAAGCCCGTCGAGGTGACCGCCGAGGCGGCGGACCGGCTCATCGACTGCGCGCGGAAGGCCGACCGCACCCTCGCCGTCATCAGCCAGCGCCGCTTCGACCCCGCCTCGCGCATGCTGCGTTCCGCCCTCGACGCGGGAGAACTGGGCACGCTGACGTCCGGACTCGTCGAGGTCCCCCTGTGGCGTGGCCAGGCGTACTACGACTCGGGTGACTGGCGGGGCAGCCGTGCCCTGGACGGCGGCGGCGCCCTGCTCAACCAGGGCGTGCACGCCGTCGACCTCGTCCAGTGGCTGATGGGCCCGGTCGTGGAGGTCGCCGCGCACACCGCCCTGCGGGGGCACCACGGCATCGAGGTCGAGGACGTCGTCACCGCCACCCTGCGGCACGCCGACGGCGCCCTGACGTCACTGCTGGCGACCACCGCCGCGTACCCGGGACGCACCACACGCCTCGCGGTGCACGGCGACCGGGGCAGTGCCGTGATCGACAACGACGAACTCACCTACTTCCATGCCGCGGGGCCGGCGGACGACACCTCCGCCTACGGCGCCTACGGGGCGGGCAACCAGGCGGCCGAGCGACGCCCGGCCGCCCCCGCACAACAGCGGGACGCCAGCGGCCTGCTCCCCTCGCCGCACGGGGACCAGCTCGTCGACTTCTGCGACGCGGTCACCGAGGGCCGGGCGCCCAGCGTCGACGGCGAGGAGGGCCGCAGGGCCCTGCTGACCGTCCTCGCCGTGTACGAGGCGGCACGCACCGGCACCGTCACCCGTGTGCCGTCGGCCCCCGCATCTGCCGCTGCCACGTCCAGCACCTCCTCCGCATCGTCCGCCCCCGTCACCCCGGAGCCGGCATGACCACTGTCACCTTCGTCGTCGCCGACGACGAATTCGAACGCGACTTCCTGCAGCTTCCCCTGGACGTCGCCAACGCGGCCGCGCTGCTGCGGCAGGACGGGATCCGCGTCGCCGTCTGGGACCGCCGCCTCAGTCCCGTGGCACCCGGGGTCGACGCGGTGGACGTGGCCGTCGTCGTCACGGCGATCGCGGACCGCGCCCAGTGCTATCCGCTCGATCTGCACCCGGTGCGCACCGCCGTGGAACAGGTGCGCCGGACCTGGCCGGGTGCCACGGTCCTCGCCGTCGGCCCGCACGCCACCCAACTGCCCGCGGCCACCCGGCGCGAGCTGGGCGTGGACCACGTGGCGCGCGGTGAGGCGGACGCGGCGGCTGTGCACGGCGTCCGGGACCTGCTGAGCGGCAGACCCGTGCTCGGCGAGCTCCCGCTGAGCGGCACCTACCCGCCACTGGTCTTCGACGACGCGGCGCCTCTGCCCGCCTACGACCTGCTGGACCTGACCTCCTACACCGCCGAGACGTTCAGCGGCGGCCGGGTCAGGCGCGGACCGTGCGGTATGGCGCTCGGGGTGCGCGGCTGCACCTACGGCTGCACGTTCTGCCACCTGCCGTTCGGTACCCGGATGCGTCCCCAGGCCGTCGGCCGCACCCTCGCGGAGATCGACGCGATGCGCGAACGCGGCGTGGACTCGCTGTTCTTCCTCGACTACGTCTTCGGTCTGCACCCGAGCTTCTACAAGGACCTGTGCACCGGCCTCGCCGCCCGGGGCGGCATCGCCTGGAGTGGTCAGAGCAGGGCCGAGGTGGTGCTGCGCCAGGACGTCGACCTGTGGGCCGCCGCAGGCTGCAACGGCATGTGGCTGGGTGCCGAATCACCGACCGTCGCCGAGACCGGCGTCGGCAAACGGGTCCCGGCGGAGAAGATCGACGCGGCGATCCGCAGGCTCTCGACGGCCGGCATCACGCCCTTCGCCTTCATCCTGCTGGGCCTGCCCGGGGACCCGGCCTGCCTGAGCGGCGAAGTGGTCGACTGGGCCGCCTCGCTGCCCGGGTACTTCGGACTCAACCAGCTCTTCCTGCGCCCGGGCACCCCGCTGTACGACGAACTGGCGGCCGACTACAACGACGGTGCCGAGCCGGCCACATGGGCCGAGGTGGAGGCGGTCACCCGACGCTACCGGGAGCGCTACCCGGTCAGTCTGGACGACCTGTGGGACCGGCTCGTCAGGCTGCCGAACTACATCGGCAACGCGATGGCCGCCGTAGCCGAACGATGACCACCGGCGCCCGGAGCGCGGCGCGCGAGGCGGCCGACCCGAGGCCGGCGCTGCCGCGCGCGTTCTGGTGGCTGTGGACCGCCACGCTCGTCAACCGGCTCGGCGGCTTCGTGGTCGTCTTCCTGTCGCTGTACGTGACCCTGGAGCGGGGCTACTCGGCGTCGTTCGCCGGTCTCGTGGCCACACTCTACGGAGCCGGCGGCGCGGTCGGCGCGGTCGGCGGCGGCATGCTCGCGGACCGTCTGGGCAGACGGGTGACCCTGCTGGGCGCCCAACTGCTGAGCGCCGTCACCACCGGGGCGCTGGCTTTCGCCCAGGGCCGGGTGGCGCTCGCGGTCACCGCGTGCCTGGCCGGCCTGGCGGGCAACGCCTCCAGGCCGGTCGTCCAGGCCGTGGTGACGGAGGTGGTCGCCGCGAAGGCACGGGTCAGGGCGTTCTCCCTCATCTACTGGGCCGTCAACATCGGTGTCGCCGTCTCCGCCGCGCTCGCCGGGATGCTGGCGCAGCACGGCTACCTCCCGCTCTTCCTCGGCGAGGCGGCGGTGACGGCGCTGTGCGCGCTGGTGGTGTACCTCACCGTCCCCGAGACCCGCCCCGGCCCGGCACCTCGGGGCAGTGCCGACCCGCCCGCGCAGACCCCGCACGTGCCGCGGCGGCGCCGGTTCCTGGCCTTCGTGGCCGTGACCTTCCTGGTCGGGCTGCTGATGCAGGAAGTCAGTACCGCGCTTCCGCTCACCATGGCGGGGGCGGGGCACACCGCCCGGGACTACGGTCTGGTCATCAGCCTCAACGGCCTGCTCGTCGTGGCGCTGCAACTTCCCGCCGGCCGGGTCCTTGCGCGGTACCGCCCCGCGGGCCCGCTGGTGGTCGGGGCGCTGCTGCTGGGCGGGGGGCTGGGGCTGACCGCCGTGGCCGGATCCCTCGCGGCGTACGCCCTGACCGTGGTCATCTGGACGGTCGGCGAGATCGTTCTGGCACCGACCTCCATGGCCACCGTGGCCGAGCTCGTACCGGACCACAGCCAGGGGCGTCACCAGGGCCTGTACAGCTTCGCCTGGGCGGCGGCGGCCTGCGTGGCCCCGGCGGTCTCGGGATTCGCGCTGGACACCATGGGCCCGGCCGCCCTGTGGGGTGCGAGCGCGACGCTGGGCGTGCTGGCGGCGGTGGGCTACTTCCTCATCCTGTACGGAACGGCGGGCGCGGACGGGCGCCATGACCGACGAGCGAACTGACGAGCAGAGAGAACCAAAGGATGGCCGATGGCCGATGACATCACGTTCTGGGACTACTCGAGGTCGCAGGTGCTCAGCCGCTACAACGGTTCGAGGATCGGCGTGCGGGAGATCGTGGCACTGTGCGGTATCCGCAAGGAGGCGGAATCGGTCGACCTGCAGCTCCCTTCCCCGGACGAGATGGCGGGAATCCATCCGCTGGCGCTCAGACGGCCGCGCCGGTGGGAGGCGGCGATCGCCGCGACCATCTACGCCTTCAGCGGCCAGATCGCCGCGCGACAGGAAGTAATCAAGGCGAGGGAGCTTCTGGACCGGCTTCCCAGGACCGACCGAAGTGCCCTCACCGTGCCGCGCATGCTGGCACTGGTCCCCACCATGATCGCCGGATTCCGTTTCAGCCGGCAGAGCGAGACGTTCAACCCGGAGGCGAACCGTTACCTGGAAGGCGCGCGCTTCCTTTCGGCGCTGCTGGCGCAACGACCGTCCCTGGACGTGGAGATCGGTCTGTGCGCGCACCGGGCCGGTGTGAGCGATCCGGTTCTTCCCGAGCACGTCAGCCCGGCCGGCGCGAGCCGCATGGTGGCGTTCGTCGGTTCGCTGATGGACAACTCGCTCGCCAGGAAGCGGACGGTCAGCGTGTCCCAGCAGACGGCGACCGACCGGGCCGCCGGCACGGTGAACTCCCTCGTCTTCACCCACTACGCCCTCGAAGGCAGAGTGGAGTACCTCCTGCGCACGCTCGACCGGCATGCCGACGACATACGGACCCTGCTGGCACGGCACAACGCCGTCTCGGACACCGTGTTCCGGTTCGCCCCGCTCGACCCCTTCAGCGATGCGGTCGAGCGTGACATGACAGAGGTGTTCGGCCCGGACTGGTCCGGCGCCCCCGCCGATCCGCGATGGAGAAGCGGGGGAACACTGCACTCGGCCGTCGAGGAGGCCAAGGGAAAGATGGCGCGGTTCATGCGGCACGAGCCGCTCGGCCTCGACCGTCTGCTCAGGCTCCACAAGAACTCCGACCACCCCACCGAGCGTGGCGTGTCGGCGCTCCAGTGGTTCGACCGGCACCAGCGGCAACCCCTGGAGGTCCGCGCCCGCTACGACGTCGCCTTCCACCATCGCCTGGCCCTGACCACCTTGCGGAAGGACGGCGTGGGAATCGGCATGGAGCGGGGCTGGGACGCGTACCAGTGGCTCGCGTGGAGCGCGGCCTACGACCAGGCCCGGACGGGGATGCCACTGCTCTACGCCAGGAGTTCGACCGAGCCCGCGAGCCATGTCTCCTTGAGGTCCTTCAACCTCCGGCAGTTCTGGTGAACTTCACGCACCAGCCGCGGCGTTGCTGTCGACGGAGAACCTGTTCGCCCACTTCGACGACCGGGACGGCGGGAAAGCGCCCGGAGAGGATCGTCACGGACACCGCCTCGTGCAGTGACGTCGTCTTCGGCCTGCTCACCCTTCTGCGCGTGCGCGGACGGCTCCGGTGTCCGCGACGAACAACGAGGTGCGGCGGGCACGTTCGGCCGTGCCCGCCGCTCATGCCGTCGCGGAAGCCCGTCGATCGGCTACCCACTGGGTGGGTTCACGCGCGGCCCGTCTCGGCCTGCACGGTCCGGGCCCGGATCACGAAGGGCCGGGAGAAGACGGTGACGGCGACGGAGATTGCGGCCGCAGCGGTGATGGCCGTGCCGGGGGTGAAGTGCTGGGCAACACCGCCGGCGATCGCGGCGCCGATACCCTGCCACGTCATCCGGCCGGCGGACTCGACTCCCTGGACCTGGCCACGGACCGAGTCGGGGGTCAACTCCAGAAGCTGCTCCTGGAGCGGCAGGGTGGCGGCGAACCCGGCACTGGCGACGAACACCGCGGCAATCGCCACCAGCACTGGCGGGTGGACGGCGAACAGCAGGTAAGGGACGGCGAGCAGCAGTCGCAGGGCGAACGCACGGCGGCGGCGCTGCTCGGCGGTGAGCAGCCGCCCGACAGTCAGGTCACCGAGGAGCATGCCTGCCGATCCGGCGGCCAGCAAGTCGCCGGCGTGATGCGGTGCGTAGGAGATGAACAGAGCCTCGCAACCGACGATCAGGCCGTTGGGCACCCAGAGGTTCAGCAGCAGCGCGCGTTGGCCGGAGTGGGAGAAGAGCGCGATGTTCGTCGTCCAGGTCTGGCGCAGTCCGGGGCGGCGGGTCAGACGGATGGAGCGTTCCCGGACCGTCACCGCCACAACGATCAACCCGGCTCCGGTCAGGGCCGACGCGGCGACGAAGACCTCTTGCGGGCTCAGGTACCGCAGGAGTACGGCGCCGATGGCGTAGCCGAGGACGGCCATGCCACCCGAGGTGATGTTCATCAGCGAACGTGCCAGTGCATACGTGGAGGTCGGCACCACCTCGGCGAGCAGCCCCATCCGCGTTCCGGTACCCAGAGACTGGAAGAACCCCGGCACAAGGAGCAGACCGAACCTGGCAGTGAGCGGCAGCCCTGGAACCGCCTGTGCGGCAACACCGAGGAGCGAGAGGCACTCGAGCGCGACGAGGGTCCGGCGCGGACGGCTTCCGTCCGCGACCGACATCAGCGTCAACGCGCCGAGCACCGTCGCGAACGTGGCGCCGTACATGCTCACGGCCGTCAGGAACGGAGATCCGGTCTGCTGGTCGACCAGCGTACCGAGTGCGAAACCCGACAGGGTGCTCGCGGCGGTCGTCAGGGTGAAGCCGGCATACAGCCCGGCGAACTCGCGGTTGCGGAGCAGGGCACGGTAGCTGGTGGTGGGAGGCGTGCTGGACGCAGATGTGTCAGAAGGCATGAAAAAAGCCTTCGAGCACACCCGTCGGGGCGCCGAAGGCCAACGCGTGCATTGTAGCAGCCGGCCCACGAGAGAAGCGTCCGGGCCTCACCGCCCCGTGGCATCGAGCGGCTGTCCGGCAGGGGTGTCCGCAAGGTCGGTGCGCCGAGCCTGCCGCCACGGCACAAGCTGTACGACGCCGAACGCCACCTCGACGACAAGGAACAGCCACAGCCGGCCCGGGGCACCGTGCGCCGGCGCGTACGCCTGCCACGCGGCGAAGAGCACGCGCGCCACGCCGTCGAACAGCCCGTGCGCCGGCAATGGCGTGACGATCCGGAGCAGCGCCCGGACGAACGCCTCAGGGCCGGGCCGGGCCCTGAGGCTTCCCGTCGTCCGCGTCGAACACCTTGGTGAAGGTGGCCCCGCACCGGCAGCGGGAGTGCTCGATCAATTCTCCTTCGGCCGACACGCTCAGCCTCTGGCTGAGACGCACGTGCACATGATCACCCATGAAGAGCCGCCTTCCTTGGCCTCGTCCGATCCGGTCATCGTGGAGGCCGACCGCGTGGACCGACAAGGTCGCAGCTCACACGTGAGCGTCGCTCGTGTCCAGCGCCGCGGCCGTGCCCGCCCCGGACGCGGAGGACGGGCGCTCCGCTGCTCCGAGCAGCTCGGTGCCCCGCACGAGCCGGAGCCCGGCCGCGTGTGAGCAGCACGGCTGAGGTGCGATGGTCACGGCCTGGGGACGGGATCCGCACGGACCCAGCGGTGGTAGGCGTCCATGTCGACGTTGCTGCCGCACACGATGGTGGCCACGTGCCGGCCGGCGAAGCGGTCACGGTCTTCGAGGACCGCCGCGACACCGAGTGCGGCCGACGGTTCGACGACGAGGCCGGCGTGATCGAGGAGCATCCGCATGCCGGCGATGATCGACGCCTCCCGGACCAGGACGGCGTCGTCGGCGACCACGAGGAGGTCGTCCAGGACGACCGGGATGGGACACCGGCCGGCCACGCCGTCGGCGATGGTGTCGGTCGAGCCGGTGGTGACGACCCGCCGCCGGCGCCACGAGTGTGTCATCGCCGGTGCGCCCAGCGGCTGGACGCAGATCACCTCGACCCCGGGCGCCAGAGCCTTCACCACATGCCCCACACCGGTGGCCAGCGCCCCGCCGCCGAGAGCGACCAGGACGGCGTCGAACGCCGGCCCGGTGTCCACCAGTTCCAGGCCGATGGTCGCCGCGCCCTCGCAGGTCTCGATGTCCAGGCTGTCCTCGAGCAGCCGGATGCCGTCGTGGCGCGCGATGGCCGCGGCCCGCTCGCGGGCCGTCTCGTGGTCGCCGTCGACCAGTTCCAGGCCGGCGCCCAACGCGCGGATGCGATCGAGTTTGGCACGGGTCGCGAAGCGGGACGCGACGACGGTGACGTCGAGCCCCCGGGTGCGACCGGACCAGGCGAGGGCCTGGCCCAGGTTGCCCGCGCTCGCGCACACCACGGCTCGCGAGCCGTGTTCGGCCAGTCGACTCGCGACGACCTCGGTGCCGCGGGCCTTGAAGCTGCGGACCGGGTTCGCCGTTTCGAGCTTGATGCTCACGGTGCACCCGAGGCCGGACTCCAGCGCCTCGCAGCGGTACAGGGGAGTGTCGAGAAAGACCGGATCGATCACCCGGCGAGCTGCCCGGATCCGGGCGGTGTCGAGACGCGTCTCCTGCATGACACGGCAGTGTAGGGCTGCCGGACGCTGTTCCGTCGGTCCACCGTACCGGTCTCGTCGGCAGCCCATCTGTGAGGTGGTGTGCGAGGTGCAGCAGAACTGCCAGGTGCATCCAGCCCGGAGTACGCCACTCATGGTGGTGCGCAGGGCCCGCCTGCGGCGGATGATCCCGCCTCGCACCGACGGCTGCGTGGCCCTGTCTCCCGGCCCGGCCCACCGGCCCACCGGACCGTCGACGGCGAACGCGTCCCGTCTACGGAGGTGAGCCCCCTGAGAGCGAGAGTGTCACTGCTCGGGTCCTTCGACAGGCAGGACGGGGGCCTCGAGAACTTCGTCGCGATCGCACACGAGGGTGCCTGCGCCCGCCCGCAGGCGGGCGACCTGGATCGAGCTGCGCCGGTCGTCGTAGCCGCTGTGGTGCGCGGTGCCCTCGGCGGATCGCCCCGGGTGGGTGAAGTAGAAGACGAAGGCGCCGAGCCGGCTGGTGACGACGTCGGCGTGGAAGCCGTATGACGTGTCGTCCGCACGCTGCCCGGGGCGGTCGAGGACGAGTCCCTGCCGTTCCCATGTCCGCAGGTCCCGTGAGTGAAGAACCCTCAGGCCGTGCCATTCGTCGACGAGCATCCAGTAGGCGGCGAAGGCGAAGACGTTCGGGCCTTCGTGCGCGGCGCCCTCGACAGCGGGTCCTCGCACGGTCCACCGCGTCAGGTCGTCGCTGTCGGCGGCGTAGGTGTACTGGTGATGGGCCTCGTCCTTCTACCACATGCGGTAGCCGCCCGTCGGCAGCGGCAGGACGCAGGCGTCGATCACTCTCTCCGACGAGAGCGACAGGGTGGAACGGTAGGTCCACGACAGGAGATCGTGGCTCGTGTAGTGCCGTATGACCCGTGCGTGGCCTTCCCACCGGGCCGGGACACCCTGGATGACGCTGACGAACATGTGGTATTGGGTTCCGTCGTCGACGATCTCGGGTGCCCAGTACGTGTGCCGCCCCGGCTCGATGTCCAGTCCTTCGGCGATTCCCCGGTACAGCCAGGTGGCTCCGCCGTCCGTGGAGGACGCGATCCCGATGTCGGTGCCGTGCACCCAGCTGACGTCGTTCGACGGGGGCGCGTCGGCGCGGCGGCTCGTGTACAGCATCCACCATTGGCGGGTGTGCCGGTGCCAGATGACGGTGGGATCGGTCGCGCCGTCGTGCACGGGGTCCCGGAACGGGTCTGTACGGTGAGCGGTGTAACTCCCAAGCTGGAAGCGACAGTTGATGACTGACGTGATGAGTCACATCGAGGCCGGGGAGGCCGCTGTGAGTGGGACGAGCGCCGTGGACGACGGGCTGGTCGCCGAGCTGGTTGCCCGGGCTCAGGCCGGCGGGGTGAAGCTCACCGGGGAGGGCGGCCTGCTGCAGCAGCTGACCAAGCGGGTGCTGGAGTCCGCGCTGGAGGGCGAGCTCACCGATCATCTGGGGCACCAGCCTGGCGAGCGGGCCGAGGGCGGCCGGGACAACTACCGCAACGGGCACCGCTCCAAGACGGTGATCACCGAGTCGGGGCCGGTCGAGATCGCGGTGCCGCGGGACCGGGCAGG
>NZ_JBEXLP010000032.1:0-83159 GCF_040610035.1 Streptomyces sp. NPDC004542 | reverse complement strand
TACTCGCAGAACTCGCTGATGCCCCCGTCGAAACGGAACGACTCCTCACCCTTGCTCCCGCCCTCGCCCAGGCCGTACTCGTCGCGGACGACGATGGTCAGGCCGGGCACCAGGAACGCGGTCTGACGGGCACGCTGGTGCAGCGTCTCCAGCGAGAGCTTCGCGTCCTTGAGGAAGATCTGCCGGTCGGCCCAGTACCGCACGCGCGTGCCGGTGCGGGTCTTGGGGATGCTGACGGTCCGGTGCAGTCCCTGGGCGGGGGTGAAGGGGGCGTCGGGTCCGGGGCCGGTGTAGGTGCCGGGTGTGCCGCGGCGGAAGCTGATGGCGTGGGTGCGGCCGTGGCGGTCGACCTCGATGTCCAGCCGGGCCGACAGCGCGTTCACCACGGAGGCGCCGACGCCGTGCAGGCCACCGGAGGCGGCGTAGGAGCCGCCGCCGAATTTTCCGCCGGCGTGGAGTTTGGTGTAGGCGATCTCGACTCCGGACAGGCCGGTGCGCGGTTCGGTGTCCACGGGGATGCCGCGGCCGTTGTCGGTGACCTCCACGGAGCCGTCGTCGTGGAGGATGACCTCGATGTGGTCGCAGGCGCCGGCCAGGGCCTCGTCCACGGCGTTGTCGATGATCTCCCACAGGCAGTGCATCAGACCGCGGCTGTCGCTGGATCCGATGTACATGCCCGGGCGCTTGCGCACGGCTTCGAGGCCCTCGAGCACCATCAGGTGCCGTGCGGTGTAGTCGGAGCCGTCCTGGGGGCGGCTGCCGACGGCCGGGGCGGGGATTGTACTCACGCAGTGCTCTCCTGAGTAACAGAGGGTAGCGGTGGGGCTTCGGGTCACGCGTCCGAGAGGGGCGGGGGCAGTGCCCGGGGTCAGATGTCGAGGAAGCGGACGTCCTTGGCGTTGCGCTGGATGAAGTGGCGGCGGGCTTCCACGTCCTCGCCCATCAGGACGGAGAAGAGGTCGTCGGCGAAGGCCGCGTCGTCGACGGTGACCTGGCCCAGGACCCGGTGGTCGGGGTCCATGGTGGTGACGCGCAGTTCCTCGGCGTTCATCTCGCCCAGACCCTTGAAGCGCTGGATGGAGTCGTCCCTGATCCGGCGGCCCTCCCGTCGGCCCCGCTCCAGGAGCGTGTTGCGTTCGCGGTCGGAGTGGGCGTATTCGACGTGGTCCCGACTCCACTTGATCTTGTACAGCGGCGGGCGGGAGAGGTGGACGTGCCCCTCCTCGACCAGTGGCCGCATGAAGCGGAACAGGAAGGTCAGCAGCAAGGTGCTGATGTGCTGGCCGTCGACGTCCGCGTCCGCCATCAGAATGATTTTGTGGTAGCGGAGCTTGGCGATGTCGAAGTCCTCGTGCACACCCGTGCCGAACGCGGAGATGAGCGCCTGGATCTCCTGGTTCTGCAGAATCTTGTCGATCCGTGCCTTCTCGACGTTCAGGATCTTGCCGCGGATCGGGAGGATCGCTTGGTACTGCGGGTTGCGGCCGGATTTGGCCGAGCCGCCGGCGGAGTCTCCTTCGACGATGAAGATCTCCGACATCGCCGGGTCGTTCGACTGGCAGTCGGACAGCTTGCCCGGCAATGCCGCCGTTTCCAGCAGGCCCTTACGGCGGGTCAGGTCCCGCGCCTTGCGGGCCGCGACCCGGGCCGTGGCGGCCTGGATGGCCTTGCGCACGATGTCCGCGGCCTCGTTCGGGTTTCGGTCGAACCAGTCGGTCAGATGCTCGTGGACGATCTTCTGAACAAAGGTGCGCACCTCGGTGTTGCCGAGTTTGGTCTTGGTCTGGCCCTCGAACTGCGGTTCACCGAGCTTGACCGAGATGATCGCGGTCAGGCCCTCGCGAATGTCCTCGCCGGAGAGGTTCGCGTCCTTCTCCCGCAGCAGCCTCTTCTCCCGCGCGTAGCGGTTGACCACGGTGGTCAGGGCCGTGCGGAAGCCCTCCTCGTGGGTGCCGCCCTCATGGGTGTGGATCGCGTTGGCGTAGGAGTACACGCTGTCGGTGTACTGGCCGTTCCACTGCAGGGCGATCTCGGCCGACAACAGCCGTTCCGTGTCCTCGGCGGCGATGGTGATGACTGAGGGATGGGCCGGCTCGCCCTTGCGGGCATTGAGGTGGGCGACGAAGTCGGTGATGCCGCCGTCGTAGCGGTAGGAGACCGTCTTCGCTGCCGGGTCCGAGCCGGCTTCGTCGGCCACGGCCGTCGCGCGCGCGGAGGACCGTTCATCGGTGAGGGTCAGGGTGAGCCCACGATTGAGGAAGGCCATTTCCTGGAAACGCCTGGCCAGCGTCTCGAAGGAGTATTCGGTTGTCTCGAAGATGTCGCCGTCCGCCCAGAACGTCAGCGAGGTGCCCGTCCGGGAGGTGGCCTCGTGGCGGGCCAGTGGGGCGGTGGGAGCGCCGTCCGTGTACTCCTGCGTCCACCGGTGGCCGTCGGTCCAGATCTCCGCCGACAGCCGGGTCGACAGGGCGTTGACCACCGACAGACCCACACCGTGCAGACCGCCGGAGACTGCGTACCCGCCGCCCCCGAACTTCCCGCCCGCGTGCAGCACGGTCAGCACCACCTCGACGGCCGGCCGCTTCTCCACCGGGTGCATCCCCACCGGGATGCCACGGCCGTTGTCGACCACCCGCACCCCGCCGTCGGCCAGGACCGTCACGTCGATCCGGTCGGCCACCCCCGCGAGTGCCTCGTCCACGGAGTTGTCCACGAGCTCCTGCACCAGGTGATGGAGCCCCCGCTCCCCCGTGGAACCGATGTACATCCCGGGCCGCTTGCGTACGGCGTCCAGGCCGTCCAGAACAGTGATCGCGCTGGCGTCGTACGACGCCGTCTCCACATGGCCGGGCTGCTGGGATCCGCGGGTGTCGGTGGCGGTGCGAGTGCCGGAGGTAGTCACAGACGCTCTCTTTCGACATAGCAGATCCCGCTCCCGCACCACGGTGCGCGAGCGGGCGGACAACTGGGGGGCACGGCACGGCAGCCCGACCAGGACCCCAAGGCGCACGAACCTCAGGACGTCGGCCGCCGGGGCGCTGCAGAGCGTACCGGAGTCGCCCCTTGCCGACGGGATGAGAGCACTCCTGTACGCCCCTGTGTGCCCCTGACGGCGCCCGATCCAATCCCCCCTGCCTTGATGCGCCAAAAATGCGACAGGGGCTCACCCAGGGAGCTTCTTGGTGCCTTGCCACGTAGCGCTCCGGGCACTATTTCAGGTGTCACCCTCCGCGGTCGCCCGTCGCGCTGCGTCAGGCCGCCGGCCCCGACCTGTCCCCGAACCCCGGTTGTCGAGGGGCGGGGTGGTGCCGGGTCGCCGGCTCGGCGCTCGAGCCGTGTGCCGGGGATGCCGAGGATGCGTGCCGCCTTCCGGACGCCCGTGTCGGCCGCCACCGTCCCCATGTACTCGGAGAGCAGCGGGGCCCCGGCGGGCCAGTTGACGGCCAGTCCGGGATCGAGCGGGTGTACACCATGCTCGGATGCCGGGTTGCAGGTCTGCGAAGACAGATGACACAGCGTGGCATCGTCCGAGATCACGCAGAAGCAGTGCCCGATGCCTTCCGAGAGGCAGACGGTACGACGGCTCTGACATCGTCGAGTCGGGTGCCGTCCCAGCGCCCCTACGTCGGCGAGCCGACCCGCAGGTCCACGGCCACATCGAACACCGCGCCGCGCACACGTCACCTACTTGGCCTGCCCCGGCGGCACATCGGCGACCTGGATGCCGCGCACCACGCCGCGCATCGGCCCGGGCCGGCCGCAGTGGGCGGCCGGCCTCTGCGGCGAACTCATCGACGCGGTACCGATACGAAGACCCCGCGCGGATCGGCGTGCTGCTCGGGGGTGATCTCCCAGGCACCCTCCATGCCGAGCGGGCGAAGTTTCACGCCGGCTTCATCTCCTTCGACTCCTGATCGGCGAGCAGGTCGAGGAGATACCGGCCGTAGCCGCTCTTGAGCAGCGGGCGGCTGAGTTCCCGCAACTGGTCGTTCCCGATGAGGCCGCAGCGCCAGGCGACCTCTTCCACGCAGCCGATCTTGAGGCCCTGCCGTTCTTCCACCACACGCACGTACTCCGATGCCTGGACCAAGGAGGTGAACGTTCCCGTGTCCAGCCAGGCGGTACCCCGCTCGAGCCTGGTGACCCGCAACTGGCCCCACTTCAGATAGGTTTCGTTGACGGCGGTGATCTCCAGTTCGCCACGCCCACTCGGCGTCAGGCCGCGAGCGACCTCCGACACCCGGTTGTCGTAGAAGTACAACCCCGGC
Organism: Streptomyces sp. NPDC004542; assembly: GCF_040610035.1. NCBI lineage: Bacteria > Bacillati > Actinomycetota > Actinomycetes > Kitasatosporales > Streptomycetaceae > Streptomyces > Streptomyces sp. NPDC004542. The sequence goes on along the minus strand of NZ_JBEXLP010000032.1, from coordinate 78,891 downwards.
ACGGCGTACCGCGACTTGGGTCTGGCCGGCTTCTCCTCTATGGAGACGGCCGTACCGGCCTCGTCGAACTCCACTACCGCGTACGCCGTGGGGTCGGCTACGACGTAAGCGAAGATCTGTCCCCCGGCCGGGTCGCTGTACTGACGCAGCCGAGTCCCCAGGCCCCCGCCGTGGAAGATGTTGTCCCCGAGGACCAAGGCCACCGACTGGTCGCCGATGAACTCGGCACCCAGGACGAACGCCTGCGCGATACCCTGGGGCCGCTCTTGGACGGCGTACTCAAGACGCAGTCCCAGTTGTGAGCCGTCGCCGAGGAGATGACGGAACTGACGCTGGTCCTCGGGGCGCGTGATCACCAGTATCTCCCGTATGCCGGCCATCATCAGCGTGGTCAGCGGGTAGTAGATCATCGGCTTGTCGAAGACCGGTATCAACTGCTTGGAAACAGCCCGGGTGACCGGCCACAGCCTGGAGCCGGTACCGCCCGCAAGAAGGATTCCCCTCAACCAGCCACCCCATCAGCAACCTGACCACACCTGATCATCGTTGGTGCAGCCTTCGATGTCACCACGCCGACTCCGCCGATATCACGCGCGGTTCGGGTATGGGAACAATGAAACGGCCGCCCTTTTCCAGAAACGACTTCTCCTTGTTGATGATCTCCGGCGCGTAGTTCCAGGCCAACAGCAGGTAGTAGTCCGGCACGTGTTCGCTTGCTTGTTCCGGCGACCAGATCGGAACTCTGGAGCCCGGTAGGATCTTTCCCTGTTTCAGAGCTGTTGTGTCGCTGCAGAACCGGATCTCCTGATGCCCCAGCCCGCATGCGGCCAGCAGTGCGCTGCCTTTGGTTGGCGCGCCGTACCCAGCCACCGTCTTGCCCCCTGCCACCACGCTGCGCACCAGTTCCCGTATCTGTGCGCGCACCCGTTCCGTACGCTCGGCGAATTTCTGGTACGTACTCGCCTCTGCGATGCCCTGGCTTCGTTCTTCCGCGAGCATCTCGGCAACAGCGGGCCGCACCTCATAGCCGGCGGTGGCCGGGGCGGCGAAGACCACGATCGAGCCGCCGTGCACATCGGCTGTACGTACGTCCACGACGCGCAGCCCGTGCGACTCGAACAGCCTGCACAGCGCGCCGAGCGAAAAGTAGGAAAGGTGCTCGTGAAAGATGGTGTCGAACTGATTGTTCGCGAGCAGCTCCACCAGATAGGGAACTTCCACGAAGAACAGGCCATCAGGCGCCAGCAGGGCAGAGACTCCGTTGAGGACTTCGTGGATGTCGTGGATGTGGGCGAAACACTGGCGACCGAACACCAGTCGCGCCGGACCATGTCCGGTCGCGATCTCCTGGCCGACTTCGGTGGTGAAGCCGGCAGGTATCGTTTTGACGCCGCGGTCATTGGCGATGTCGGCGAGATTGCGTGCGGGATCGACGCCGACCACCCGCATGCCCGCCTGCTGGAACAGCTCCAGGTGAGCACCGGTGTTACTGCCGAACTCCACGACGAGATCAACGTCGGTCAGGTCGGCCCACTGGATACACAGTTCGACGAGCTGCCGCATGTGCTGGATGATCGAGCCTGCGTCCGAGGCGACGTAACGGTAGTGCCCGAAAAGGACATCCGGATCGATGACATGTCGCAGTGTCATCAGCCAGCAATTCTGACACACAGCGACATCCAGCGGGAACAGAGTCTCCTCGCTCGGGTCGTCTTCCGTGCCGAGCAGGTTTCCGGCCAATGGTGTAGATCCGAACGAGACCACATCAAGCCAATCGTTGTGCCCGCACACCCGGCACTCATTGACGGGACGCACGACGTCCTGCATCTCTTCCTCCCCCTCGCGGGCATGTCCGACGAGTTGTGGACACGGATCGAACCACTGTTACTGCCGGCGGCGGCTGCGGTCCTGGAACGGCACCGGTGGCCGGCAACGCCCGCACGAGCAAATGCTCGCCGAGCTCAACGGTGCCGTGGCGTTGGACTGGTCGAGGGCGGTGACGGACGGCTCTCGTATCCGGTCCGGGGCCGCCGGGGGCCACCCCGGCGGCGACCTGTGCGCCGCCGCACCGGTTCCGCCGTCCGCTCGTCCGCCGGGAGATCAGTGACGACGTCCACGAGGCGTCCCTCCGCCTGGCCGCGCCCTCATCTGCCGGCGTCGGTCGGTGAACCCGCCGCTTTGTCGGGATTTTTCAGCGGTTCCCACCAACCACGGTGAGTGCGGTACCACTCCACTGTCTCCGCCAGCCCGTCCTCGAACGCGACACGAGGCGAATATCCGAGTTCCGTATGGATCTTGGTGGTGTCCAGCGAATAGCGCAGATCATGTCCCAGCCTGTCCGGAACATGCCGCACCATGTCCCAGCCGGCCCCACAGGCATCGAGGATGCGTTCGGTCAGTTCGAGGTTGGTCAACTCGGTGCCACCGCCGATGTGGTAAACCTCCCCGGGCCGACCACCGAGGAGCACCAACTGGATGGCGCGACAGTGGTCCGACACGTGCAGCCACTGTCGGCGGTTGTGTCCGTCCCCGTACACCGGAACCTGCTGCCCGTCCAGGAGATTGGTCGTGAACAGCGGGATCAGTTTTTCCGGATACTGGTACGGCCCATAGTTGTTGGTGCATCTAGTGACCACGACGTCGAGCTTCCGGGTCCGGTGCCAGGCCAGCGCCAGCAGGTCTCCCGCCGCCTTGGCTGCCGCGTACGGTGCGTTCGGGGCCACCGGGGACGCCTCGGTCCAGGCGCCCTCGGAAATCGATCCGTACACCTCGTCGGTCGAGATGTGAACGAACCGTCCCAGTCGGTGACGGGAGGCCGCTTCCAGCAGTACCTGCGTACCCAGTGCGTTCGTACAGACAAACGAAGCGGCACCTTCGATCGAGCGATCCACATGTGTCTCGGCAGCGAAGTGCACGATCGCGTCGTGTCCGGCGACCACATCGTCCACCAGATCGCCATCACAGATGTCGCCTTGCACGAACCGGTAATTCTGCAGGTCCGCGATCGGTGCCAGGTTGAGCTCGTTGCCAGAATACGTCAATTTATCCAGAACGGTGATGTGGGTTCCCGATGAGCTCGGCAGAACACCACGCAAGGTAGCCCGGACGAACTCCGAGCCAATGAAGCCGGCACCGCCCGTCACCAGAAGTCGCATACGCGGAACCTCCTTTCTTTTACTCGAGGAGGATTACCATTCATCATCAGCCAGAAGGGAAAAGGACTGCTCCAGAGCGGCAGCCCAGTGCCGAATCGGCGTCAGCCCCGCCTCGCGCCAGGCGGCATGCCCCAACACCGTGTACCGGGGCCGCAGTTCGCCGCCGGCGACCTGATCACTGCGCACCGGGCAGATGCGTCCGGGATCCGCACCGAGCAACCGGAAGATCATCCGGGCGACGTCGTACCACGTGGTCTCGCCTGAGCTTGTCCCGTGGAACACGCCGGACGCACCGCACCGAACGAGTGCCACGATCTGTTGTGCCAGATCGACAGTCCACGTCGGCTGGCCCCACTGATCGTTCACCACGTCCACCGTCTTGCGCGTCCGCTCCAGCCGCACGATCTTGCGAATGAAGTTCGTGCCATGTCGACCGTACAGCCAGGCGGTTCTCACGATCGTCCCGTCGTCCGGCAGCAACTCGAGCACAGCCTGCTCACCGGCCAGCTTTGTCCGGCCGTACGCGTTGATCGGACTGGTGATCGCGTTTTCGGCATAGGGCCGGCAACTCGCGCCGTCGAAAACGTAATCCGTGGAGAGATGGACCAACCGTATCGATCGATCGCTGCATATCGTAGCCAGCTCTCTGACCCCTCTTCCGTTGATAAGAAGGGCCTCCGCTTCACTGGCCTCCGCGTCATGAAATCGCGTCCATGCAGCGCAATTGACGATCGTCGTCGGTTGATACCTGGAGACAGCGGCTCGGACCGAAAAGCGGTCGGTGATGTCGAGATCCTGCCGAGTGGCAGCCATCACTGGTTCGTTCAACGCCTCCAAAACCCCCACAAAATCCCTCCCGAGCATTCCTCCCGCACCAGTAACTAACCACCGATTCACCATGTGAGCTTCCAGCGCCGCCGCCATATTTGTCAAGGCGAATAAGTCGGTTGATGTTTATTGAGTGGTCGTGGGCCGCCAGCGGACTGGTTGATCCGGACAGCTTGAGGAAGTCTCGGTACCCCAGGACGACGTGCGATTCTCTGCGTCAAGATCAAGTGGGTAAGATCAGGTTCTGAAACGGGGCCGCAGGTCGGCTCGGCGGCCGGGAACGCACTCCCCCTGCCGGGTGAGCTCCCGACCGAGGATTTTAGTGCCCCCGAAACTCGGCCGCCAGTTTGACCTGCTGGTTCAGCCTGATGTCTGGTACTCATCACGTCGGTGCATTCGGCGCGCGCGGTGCGAACGGACCGTTCTGCGACGGCGTTCATTCGTGGTGCCCGCGGCCGGCGCCAGAAACACCGTTCCCGGGATGGACCCGGCGTGGCGGGCCGGGCACACCGGTCGTCAGACAGTCCCGGCCTGGGCGACGGTGAGCAAGTTGAGCACCACGGCACGGCGTACGGGATCGGGTAGCGCGAGTGCGGTGGGCACGAGGACGGGTGGGTCGGGCGGGACGAGGGCGACAGCGGCGGGAACGTGGTGGACGAGGTCTGCGGCGAGTACGGCCCAGCAGTCTCCGGCGGAAACGGGCCCGGTCAGGAGGTCTTGGGCTCGGGTGAGGGTGGGGCCCTTGCGGGGGGTGAACCCGGCCGCTTGACAGGCAGCGGTGATCAGGTCGTCGGTACCGGGGCTTTCCGCGCGAGCGTATCGGGCCAGCGGGAGTTCAGCGAGGGTGGTGAGGTCGCCGGCGGAGCCGGCGCGTGCAGCGGGGACGGCCAGGAGCAGCGGCTCGTCCCAGAGGTGATGAACCCGCACGCCCGGGGTGGCCTGAGGTGCGGCCACGAAGGCGGCGTCGAGATCGTGGTCGGCGATGGCGGCGAGATGACCGGTAGTCGAGGCAGAGGTCGTCACCTGGAGCGTGATGCCGGGGCACGCGCCGCGGACGACCGCGAGTGCGGCTTCGACGCGGGGGCCGAGTCCAATGCTGCTACCGATGCGCAGCAAGCCGGTGTTTCCGGCGGCCAGGTCCGCGGCCGCGGCGGCCGCGCGGTCGATGCCGCGTAGGGCGCGGCGTGCGTGGGCCAGGAAGGCCTGCCCGTCCGGGGTGAGTCGGACCCGGCGGTGGGACCGGTCGAACAAGGTGAGTCCGAGTTCGCGTTCCAGCCGCGCGACCTGCTTGCTCACCGCGGCTTGGACGATGTGCAGGGTCTCGGCCGCCCGGCCGAAGTGTTCACACTCGGCGACGGCGACGAAGTAGCGCAACTGCCGAACCTCCATCATGACCGCCCTCGGCACCTCGATCGATTCCTTTTGGTGATTGTTCCATGACCAGGTTGGTCATTGATCGGCTTCGGTGGGACCGGCTGGACTGAAGTCAGCGAGTAGACGTCATCAGCCAAGACGGAAGGGCCGGTATGAGAGAGACCGACGTGGCCGAACCGATGCAGGCAGGGCGCTGGGCAGCGTACTCGGTGTGCCTGCTGGCGGGCTTCGTGACGCTGCTGGACGTGAGCGTCATCAACGTCGCGGTCCCCTCGATGCAGGCCGGGCTGCACTTGTCGGCCGGGCAGGTGTTGTGGGCGGCGTTCGGCTACACCCTGACCTTCGGGGTGGTGCTGGTGCCGGCCGGGGCGCTGGGCGATCAGCTCGGCAGGCGGCGCACGCTGCTGGCCGGGCTGGCCTTCTTCGCGTTCGGCAGCCTGGCCTGTGGGCTGGCGGCCTCCGGGTCGTGGCTCGTGGCCGCCCGGCTGGTGCAGGGCCTCGCCGCAGGGGTCGTGACGCCGCAGGTGGTCGGGCTGATGCAGCAGCTGTTCGCACGGGGCCCGGAACTGGGCAAGGCAGGCGGGGCGTACAGCGGGATGATCGCCGCGACCACGGCCATCGGGCCGCTGGTCGGCGGTCTGCTGATCCAGGCCGCCGGCCCTGCCAGCGGATGGCGGTGGGTGTTCTTGGTGAACGTGCCCATCGCGGCGCTGTCGCTCCCCTTGGGCCTGCGGTGGCTCCCCCGCGATCGGCAGCAGGTACGAGGAGTCCGACTCGACCTGCTCGGGATAGTACTGCTCGGATCCGGTGTCGCCGCGCTGATCCTGCCGCTGATCGAGGCTGAGCAGCGACGGCCGTCGGTGCCCTGGTACCTGCTGGGGGTGTCGGCCCTGCTGCTGGCGTGTTTCATCGCCTGGGAGCAGCACTGCACGCGCTCCGGCCGAGCACGGCTGGTCAACCTCGCGATGCTGCGCCAGCGCGACTATGCGATAAGCGCGTTCGTCGGCCTGGGGTATTTCGTCGGCTTTGTCGGCATCCCGTTCGTGGTGTCGCTGTACTTCCAACAGGGGCTGGGTTACTCGGCACTGGCCGCCGGCGCCGTCGGAACCCCCACTGCGATCGGCGCGGCGATCAGCGCCCCGCTGGCCGGCCGCGTGGTCCACCGGGTCGGACGCCGGTTGGTCGTCATCGGACTGGCCGCCGTCGCGCTGGGATCCGCCGGGCTGGTCGCCCTGATCGGCCACCGCGCGGGCGGCCTTGTGTGGCTGCTCGTGGCCGGACCGCTGCTGCTCGCCGGCGTGGGCAGCGGGCTGGTGATCGGACCGAACCTGACGCTGGCCCTGCAAACGGTGCCCCTGACCGAGGGAAGTGCCGCCGGCGCCGTCCTGCAGACCGGGCAGCGCATCGGATCGACGATCGGGGTAGCTGTCATCGGAGCGCTGTACTTCGGCTCCCTGACCGCCCACCGCGGCGACCGTCTGCGCGCCGCCACCGACGGGCTCCTCGGCTCCACCGTGGCGATCACGATCACCCTGCTGATCACCGTCATCGCCCTGCTGGCCACGCGGGATCGGCGACCGTCCCGGCAGCCCGGCACCCCAGCCACCGACGGCGGCCGGCCCGGCTGAACCCAGGTCCGGCCCCGTTCGGCGGGACGCCATCCCCGGTGGCGCCGTCGGCGCTATCCGGGGATGAGCCAGTCCCGGCCGAGATCGGCGATGTCCGAGCAGCCCATGAGCGCCAGGGTCCGGTCGATTTCCTCGCGCAGGATGGTGAGCACGTGTTCGACGCCGGACTCGCCCCCCACGGCGAGTCCGTAGAGCGCCGGGCGACCGATCAGGCAGCCATCCGCACCGAGGCACAGCGCCTTCACCACGTCGGTGCCTCTGCGGATCCCGCCGTCGACGAGCACCGTGGCCCGGTGGGCCAGCCGGTCGGCGATCGCGGGCAGCGCGTCCAGTGCGGCCGGGGCGCCGTCCAGCTGCCGGCCGCCGTGATTGGACACGATTATCCCGTCCGCACCGAGCGAAACAGCGCGCTCTGCGTCATCTGCGTCCAGGATTCCCTTGACGTAACAAAGTCCCTGCCACCGCGCGCGGACCCTGGCGAAGTCATCCCAGTCGAGTTCGCCGGCCATCATCCGTTCCCGGCGCACCTTGGCCGCGAGCGCACCGGCGCTCACTCCGCTCATCCCGACCAGGTTGCCCGTGAACACCCTTTGGCTGCGCACGACTTGGTACGCCCATCGAGGGTGCAGCGCGGCGTCCCACACGTGCCTGGGGGTGAGTACGGGCGGGATGCTCATGCCCTGCAGCCGTTCCGGTTCGCGGTTTCCGAACACCGGCGTGTCGACCGTGACCACCAGCGTGGGGCAATCGGCTCGTCGGCCGCGCTCGAGCAGCCAGTCCATGAGTTCTCGATCGCGCCACGGATAGACCTGGAGCCAGTGTCCGACCGGGCTCGCCTCGGCGACCTCTTCGACAGAGTAGGACGCCGCCGTGCTCAACACGATCCTGGTGCCGGCTGCGGCCGCACCGCACGCGGTGGCCAACTCGCCGCGCCAGTGCACCAGTCCGTTGATCCCGGTCGGCGCGATCATTACCGGGATCGCCAGCTCGGTGTTTCCGAACCGGGCAGTCATCTTCCTCCCAGCGGAACTGCGCAGCACTCGTTGACGCAGGGACCAACGGGCGAACGCAGACCGGTTGGCCGCCAACGTGACGGAATCGTCCGCGCCGTTCTCCACGTACGCCCACACCAGGTCAGGCAGGACCCGCCGGGCGGCCGTTCGGTACCCGGCAATGCTGATCGGCCGTTTCTGCTTCGGCAGAGCGAACCTGATGGCACCCACTGACACCCCCGAGGAATCCACCGGTCAAAAAGGGAATCAACTCACTCGTTCGCCGTCAGTGAGTGGGCAGTTCGGTCAAATCGGGTGCCGGCCGCCGTGTCGGGACCACCGTGTTGAGCAGGAACAGTTCGCAGTCGGCGGCGGCTGTTCGCAGCGCCGCGTTGGCCGCGCGGATGCCTTCCACCTCATGCTGGTCGAACAGCAGTGCCAGCGTAGTCCCGCTGTGTGCGACCGAAACTCCGTAACTGCCACAGGCCTCCGCCACTTCCCTGGCAACCTCGAAGTTCCGCTTGTACACCCGCCGCTGGTTGACCTCGGCGCTGATCGTCGCGGCCCGGCCGATCAACGCGAGATCACCCAGCCGGAATCCCCGGTCCGCCAAGTCGAACGCCAAGGCCAGCCGCTCGCTCTCGGCCTGCGTACAGGGCAGCCGCCGCATGGTCACGGTGTCCACCGACCCCCCCTCGTCCAGCACCAACGCGGCCATCGGCGGCGGGTCGTCGTAGCGCAACAGCACCTCGCCGCGCATGAAGTCGAACAGTGTGGGGACCGGATGGCACACGGCATCGGACGGCTCCAGCTCGCAGCACAGCCGCATGATGTCGTCGTCAGCGAGTGGCACGCCGAGCCACCGCGCCATCGCCCGGCACAGTGCCGTCAGGTCCGCGGAGCTGCTCGCGTGTCCGCGGCCCTCCGGGATCATCGAGCTGACCAGCACGTCCAGCCCGACATCGGCGGAACTGGCCCCGACCAACCGGTCGAGCAGCAGATCGCACATCCGGCGGACCTTGACCTTCGACCGTGGCCACACCCGGACGCCGGGCAAGTAGGAGCCACGCACGACCACGTCGCTGTACCAGTCGACGGGAAAGGTCACCATCAGCTCGCGGCCCTCGACCGTGCCTTGGACGAGCTCGCCGCAGGTACCGACGGCTCGTCCACGTCCGCTCTCAACAGGTTGCATTGACCATCCAGTTCTCGACGGCCACCGGCCGTTCACACGACGGGCGGTTCGGCCCTGGCCCGCAAGCCTCGGCAGTGCGTGCGGAACCGAGCCGCGTATCCGGCCAGGCGGCCCTCGAGCCGGCCGGGGACGTTCTGCCCGTCCGGCGCAACCGTCAGGCGCAACAGATGCGGTCGGGTGAGCTCACCGGCGAGGAGGCCGGCCACCACGGAGCCGACGCCATCGCCCGGTGGTGGGGACAACACCAGATAGCCGAGCGAGGCCGCCCAGGACTCGATGTTCCCGACCGGCGGGGTGGGCTGGGCGCCGGTGGAACTGTACGCGCGGTCGTCCAACACGATGTGGATCAGCGGCAACTCGGTGAACTCTGCGGCCAGTAACAGCGCGCCGGGATTCATCGCCAACGCGCCGTCCCCGTCGACGACGATCACCGGTTGGGACAGCCCGGCCGCGACGCCCACGGCGACACAGCCGGCCAGCCCCATGGAGCCGACCATGTAAAAGTGCCCGGGCTTGTCCTGGATGTCGTTGGCGATACGGCAGGCATAGCCGGTCGTGAACACGATCGGCGTGTCCCCGGACGCGCCGATGATCTCGGCGATGGCTGCCACCTTGGTCTGCGGCGAGTGCGTCATCGTGCGGATCGTCACGGGCGCCAGCCGAAAAGTCCAGGGGCGATGAGCAGGAACCGCGGTTCGTCCGCCTTGCTGGCGAGCCAGTCGGCTGTGGCCTCGGTCAGGTCGGCGCCGTCGGCGAGCCAGCGGACGTCCGCATGCAGAGCGGCCAGGATCGCCGGAGTGAGCGTGCCCATGGCGCTGTTCTCCTCAGTGTTGTCCGGGGCCATGCCCCGGACACTGATGACCGTGACCACGTCGAGCCGGCAGGGCATGATCAACGACGCGAAGGCGTTGACCGACTGGCCGAACCCGGAGTTCTGCATCAAGACCACCGGCTGCCGGCCGGCCAGTGCCGCGCCGGCCGCGACCCCGACCGCGGAGTCCTCCCGCGCGATGGTCCGGATCCCGCACGCGGCGTCGAGCTCGCGGTACAGCTGGGCGAGCACGCCGCACGGGGTGCCGAGGAACGGTCCAGACCGGCCGGCCGCCAGGGTGCGCGCGAGCCGGCCGGCCACGTCCTCAGCGGGCTTGACAACCGGTGTACTCATCAACCGCCCTCGCCGTTCGCCTGAATCGCACCGCTGATGAGCGCGCGCACCTCGTGAGGGGTGTTCACCTCGATCAGCCGACTCCGGTCGATCTGGTCGAACTCACCTTCGGAATACGCGCCCGAGCCATGGATGACCACGTCGGCACCGGCGGGGATCAGATCACGGTCGATCGCGTTGAGGCAGCCGACGGCGGACATCACCATGGCCCACTCGCGCAGCCGGCGGGGATCCTCTGGCAGCCGGTGGAAACCGGCGCCGCGCAACAGATCCCGGACGAAGGCGTATCGGTTGAGGCACTCCGGCAGGGAAACCACGATCCCATTGCCACCGTGGCCGGCCACCAGTCGGCGGACCGCTTTCGTCGTCGGCGGGTTGCGCGTGTAGAAGGTACGTTCCAGGCGCTCGCCGGTTGAATAGCAGTACTCGGGTAACCGGGGATCGGCGTCCGCGGGCCTGGTCAGCAGGCCGTCACCGGTGGCCCGGTAAAGATCCCGGACCACGGTCTCGATATCGATGCCGGTAACCGCGCTGACAAGATCGGGCGTCTCCAAGTGCTGCACCAGCAAGTAGCGCTGCGGCACGTCGAACCGGACACCGTCCTCGGCCGCCATCTGCCGGCCCAGGTCGTGTCCGAGGAAACCGTAGGCGCTGGAGACGGCATGGGTGTGCCACCGCTCGCCGACAGGCGGGAAGCACTCATACTCGAACAGTGTCCGAATGAAGTCGGCCACCATGTAGTTCTTCGGGTTCAGCGTGTACCAGACTCGGAATCCACCCAGGACAGGATCGTTGGCGGCCAGATCATCGACGGCGGCCGTCGTGATCTTCTTGACGTGCTCACGCTCGGGGCCGGAGTAGACGCCCATCGGGTTGGCCGCGTGCAGCGCCGGATCGGCATCGAGGTCGGAGGCCCACAGCTTGGGCAGTGAACTGGCCGGCACCACGGTGACCACGCGCAGCCTGCTCGGGTCCGACAGACCGACCTGGTAGGCACGTAGCACCGCGTTGCGCAGCGCCACCGCCTTGTTGGCCGCCGACGGAGTCACCAGCAGCACGGGCTCGCCGGTCAGCTCGGTATGCCGCACCGCACGGGCCACGATCACTGAGGAGCCGAACGTTTTCGTGGTGTGTGTGCCCGGGTTCTCGGTCAGGTCGAGGAAGTGGAGCCGGCGTCCCTGGTAGTCGCCAAGTTCGCCGGCGGAAATTCCGCTGACCGAAAAGAACTCGTCCAGCTCGGGGCCGAGTTTGGGAATTTGCCAGCTCGGTTCGAACCAGGAATCGGTACTGGCCCAGGTGCTATCGATCCGCTCACTGGCCACGAGTAGATGCCGATAGTAGAAGCTGAGAGAGTTAGGGACTCGATGCAATACTCCCGCGACTGAAGAGCCCTGCACGGACCAACTTTCTGAGTGAGTACACATTACGGGTCACCGCATTCTGATCCGGGTCCGCGATTAGTGTTCTGCGCCCTCCGCCCGGGTGGTCCACATACCCGAGGCGCCGATTCGCCGTGGGACTACTTGGTGCGCTGCCAGTAGACACCGTCGCGGTCGATCCTGATCAGTTCGTCGGCGATGTCGAACTGCGCACGGTATTCGTCCACCGCTTCTTTGCACGGCGGGCACATCAGGTAGTCGTCCACGATGACGTAGCCACCGACGGACACCTTCGGGTAGAGGTTGGTCAGGGTATCCCAGGTGGATTCATACAGGTCCCCGTCCATCCGCAGCACGGCGAGCGCGTCGATCGGCGCGGCGGGCAGCGTGTCCTTGAACCAGCCGGGGAGGAACCGGACCTGCTCGTCGAGCAGGTCGTAGTTGCGGAAGTTGCGCCGGACCTCGTCCTCGGACACCGCCAGCACCGAGTTTCGCCGATGCAGCGCCATCTTCCGGTCGCCGGCATGGCCGTCCTCGCCGACGTCAGGAATGCCCTGGAAGGAGTCGGCTACCCACACAGTCCGGTCGCGCACGTCGTGGGCGCGCAGAATTCCCCGCATGAAGATGCACGCGCCCCCACGCCACACCCCAGTTTCCATGAGGTCACCGGGGACGCTGTTGGCAATAACATCCTCGACACATTGCCGAATGTTATCGAGGCGTTTGATTCCGATCATCGTGTGTGCGTTCGCCGGCCAGTCGCGTCCCTCGTTGCGGACCTCTTCCCGGTACGTTGAATCGCGATGGGAGAAGTTTTCTCGGTGCGCGGGATCCTCATATACCGTCCCGGCTAACACCTTGATCATGAGGTCCAGGTACAGCGATGCGTCACTGCCTGTTCCTTGCGTGGTTTCTTCGGACTGAGATTGGAGTATGTGTGCCACCCTGACTACGATAGGTGCCACCACCAGCCGGGTCCAGATGCCTCGGCTCGGAAGTTTCCTCCTACCGCGCTTACGCCGTGAGTTCGATGAATCCGTAGCTGACGACTCGACACCATAATTCGTTTATGCAGCCGCCGTCTTCGCGTTCTTCCCGGACGCCGATCTTCTCGAGCGGGTGGTCCACGCCTTCGGCGCGGCGAGCGGTGCACGCATCCGTCGGCCCGGCGGGACTGCCCAGCCTGGGCCGGTCGCTGCCGGGGCCGGCCCCGGCAGCCCGGTGACGCCTTCGGCATGGCGGGCGGTCCACCGCCGTGCCGTGTGCGGGTCCGTGGGGCGGCGTCACGGCGACATGGGTGGTGGGCGTCAACTCGGGCGCGCTACGGGCACACCTCCGTCAACGTGCTGAGCAGCAGAAGCGACCCGCCGCTCAGGAGGCGGCCCGACGGGCAAAGCACTTGACCGTGGGAACGCCGTAGCCCCGGTCATCGACCCAGATTCTCTGCTCGGACACCGGTGTCTCACCGGCCGCCTGAGCCAGGGCGTCACGGTAGTCCTGGAGCCGGGGCGCGTAATAGTGAGCCAGCGCCCAGGCGACCTGCATCTCCGGGTCCCAAGGCCGCTCCTTCAGAAACTTGACCCACGTCCGGAACCCGGGCTCGTCGAAGTCGCTGAGATGCAGGAAGGAGACGTTGAGGATGGCTCCCCCTGGCTTGACCAGGCGCAACATGGTGTCGAATCCCGCCGGGAGCCGGGTGAGCCGGTGGAACGCGTGCCGCGAGACCACCAGATCCGCTTTCCCGAGCAGGTCCTCCATGCCGGCCGGGGACTGCGCGTCCCCGTGACGGAACTCCAGCACCTTGCCCTGCTCGGCGGCATACTCCCGGGCAATACGGACCATGTCCTCCGAGAGGTCGATACCGACCAGGTTCAGCGACGGGTACCGGGAGGTGAGGATGACCTCCAACTCCCCCGAGCCACAACACAGGTCGACCACGGTCTGGCCATCGGCGATGCCCGCACCGACCATCAGGTCCACGAACTCGTTGTACCTTTCGAACGCCCGGGAGCCCATCCGGTGAAAGGCTTCGGCCTCGGATCCCGTAATCGGTTCGATCTTCATCTCGATCCCCCTGGTGTGGCGTCAGTGAATTGGTTCCAGCGATTGGCGGGGTGAGCGGCCCGATGCGCCGATGACGTGCGGATGCAGGCTCGGTCGCGGGGTCCGCGGTAGGGAGTTCTCTTCCACAAGGCCCACCCGCCGAGGCCTCGCCGATCCGATGGCGTGGAAGGTTCGCCGCTTCGAGGACGAGAACGCCTTGCTCTCACGGGTGAGCAAAATCTTCAGACAAGCCTACAGGCCACTCCAGCGATCTGCGACCACGTGCGATCCGCCGGGCAACGGAAATACACACAGCCAAGCATCCATTCAGGAAGTGAGCCGCGTGGTGGCGTCGGATTGTGACGGCGGTAAGGAGTCAGGACTCACCGATGAGTGCGCGATGAATGGCGTCGATGACGCCGATTCCGTGAGCGTGATGCCGGTCGGTTCCGGATTCTAAGAATCGTTGTGCGAGCGCGCCTTCGTGAACACCTCGAACAGCAACTGGGCGAAGGGCTCCGAATCGGTCAGGAAGCCGGTGTGGTCGCCGGGGAAGTCGACGATTTCGGTGCCGAGTTGATCGGCGAGTGCGACCGCGGTGCGGTGGAAGAGCGACCCCTGAGCCTTGGAGCCGCCGGCGATGACGATGCGGTCGGCCATGGGCCGCAGCGCGTCGATGTCAGGCCGGTAGCGGGTAGTTGGGCGAAGGGTGAAATAGAAGAGCCGGTCGAGGATGGTCCACACGTCCCACGGCGCGGTGAACGCATTCGGTCCGGGCGGCTCCGGGGTTGGCCGGTGCAGGCGGATGTCGGCCAGGGCGAGGTACTTCTGCAACGCCGCGGGGCGGTCCTCGCGGTACATGTCGCAGATCTCATCGATGGCGGCGCGCATCGCGACGCGGTCGGCCAACAACTCGAGCAACGGGGGCTCGTGGGCGACCAGCAACCTGACCTGGTCAGGGTGCTGGGCAGCCAGCGCGAGCGCGGTCACACCGCCCCCGCTGCTGGCGAACAAGTACGCCGGCCCGGCGTCGAGCGCCGAAATGAGCCGGTGCACGTCGTCGGCCATCAACTCGGGGACCGCGTCCTGGTTCGGGTCATCCGCAGTACTGCTGTGGACGCCACGGGGGTCGAAGGTCACGACCGTGAAGTGCTCGGCCAGCGGCCGCGAGATCGGCGCGAACCCTTTACAGCCCATGGGTAAACCGACCACCACGAGCAGGGGACCTGCTCCTTGGATCTCGTAGTGCAGGCGCGCGCCAGGCACTCTCAGGTCATGCACCACCGGTCCGTGGTTCGCCATGCTCACTTGGTCCTTCCTGCTGTTGAGAAGTGTGCCGTCTCCGTGGGGTCAAGGGGCCGTCGAGAGCTCGCGGATCATCTCCTTCGGCACCGTGACGTCATCGAACCAGCGTCCGCCGAAGGGCCGGGGTATCGGCAGGATCTGGTCGCTGGAATAAGCGAGGATCTTGCGGTTGTAGGCGCGGATTTCGTCCCGCAGGGTTGCAGGAAGCCGGCCGTCCAGGGAGAGAGCGTGATCCATCTCCGCAAGGAGCCGCTTGGTCTGGTCAATTGTCTTCAGCACCGCTTCGCAGAACACGCTGGACAAAACACCGTGCTCGCCCTTGATGCTCACCAACCGCTCGATCGCCTCGTAGGAGACATCCTGAATGTCGCGTCGGCTCAGCCACTCGGTCTCGTAGTTCAGCCGACGGTACCAGAGCGGTTCGACCATGGCCTGCCGATGTTGCTCCAGCGTACGGTGGTGGATTCGGTAGCCGTACTTGTCGGGCTCTTCGAAGAATCGGCAGCCAGGATCCAGGAAAGGCACCATGGGACAGATGAGCGGAAGGACCGACGACCCCGCGAATTTCCTGATCAGGCGCTCCGAGTAGGCAACCGTGTCGCGCACGGACTGGCTGTCCTGGTACGGCATCCCTATGAAAAACCAAATCATCACGCCCTTGACCCCGGCGTCCAACGCGCGTGGAATCCATTCCTCCATCTCGGCCATCGTGTATGTACCGCGGCCGGCAGCCTTGCTGATCTTCGGGTCGTGCGACTCGGGGGAAAGCATGATGTACGCGTCCGTGGACGTGCCCATCTTCTTCAGCGTGTCGTCGGGCGTCAGGTTGAACTGCTCGAAGAAGACACTCCGGTACCCGAGGTCGCGCACGGCGTCGAGGTATGCGTGCATCCTCGCCTTGCCTTCCGAGTAGCACTGGAGGGCGTAGATGGACGTGTGTCTGGCCGCCTCCCCCATCGTCTTGAGCTCCTCGACGATCAGGTTGTGGTCCTTTTGTACGAGGGTTTTGTCCACCTCCATGATGTTGCGGTAGGCGAAGCGGGAGCCGCCGCACCAGCCGCAGTCGTGGGCGCACCCGGTGTTCGGCAGCGTCATGATCAGCTTGCTGGAAAGCGGCGTCACAGGGGTGTTCTGGTAGTAGGACCAGTCATTCCTGACGTCGTTGTAGTCCGTGGTGGGTTTGTGGCTGAATCCTGTGGTCTCGACCCGATCATCACCCTTGTAGAGGAGATTGGGTATCGAGCTGAAGTCCCGGCCGCCCCGGACCACGGCCTCGACCAGCTGGGTGATGGGGGCGAGCGTGTCGTAGCCCTGAACAACGACGTCCACTTGCGGGTACCGGATGAGTTCCCGGGCGAAGTAGGTGGCCGAGATGCCACCGAAGACGATCAGTGACTCCGGATGAATCCGCTTCACCTCCTTGGCCAGCTCGATCGCACCGTTGCACTGGGTCATCCAGTGCAGGTCGAAGCCGAAGACCGGCGCTTCCAGCCGCCCGATCAGTCGCTCGACGTCGAGATCCGGGTGCGTCAGCATCAAGGAGGCGATGTTGACGATTTGGCAGTCGAAGTCGTGGTCCGCCAGTTGTTGCTTGATCGAGAACCAGCCGATGGGGTACATCTCATAGACGGACGTGACGTTGACGCTGTCGCTGTCACTCAGGTAGGCGAACAGAATGTCGTCACGTTCCCGGAAGTCGTACACGCTGGGCGCATGCAGCAGGAACATGTCCGCGTTTAATTTCAATTGGACATCCAGACTACGTGTTGGCGGGGCGACGGTATTCACTTGCGCGGCAGGCTCTCGTGCACAAGCTCACTCAGGGTGCGCACGGACTGGAAGGTAGCCGCGGTGACGTCGATCAATGGCACGTGGACGCCGTACTCTTCGCCGAGGTGCGCGACCAGAAGGGCAGTGTTCAGGGAGTTGAGTATCCCGAGCTCGAGCAACGGGGTGTCCGCGTCGAGCTCGCCCTCAGGATCCCCTGCCAGGAAGCTGTCACGGATGAAGGTGAGCAGCTCGGACGAAATGTCTTCTCGGGTCTGGGTCGTCACGTCTCACCCTTGAACTTTCTGTGCGCCGTGGAGTGGTGTCTGCAGAGCCGCGAGGTCGAGCTTGCCTCGATCGTTGTGGGGCAGCCGGTCGACGAAGCGGATGTCACCGGGGATCATGTGGGGTGCGAGTCTGTCGGCCAGGTGTCGACGCAGCGCGACGTTCCCGAAGCCGCTTCCCTGGCTTCGGACCACGAACGCGGCCAGGACCCGGTCCAACCCCTCGCCCACCGCGACGACGGCGGCCTCGGCGACCCCCGGATGGGAGTACAGCGCCGCGACGACGTCTCCGAGTTCGATCCGGTGTCCGCGGATTTTCACCATGCCGTCGCGACGCCCGAGGAAATCGAACGAACCGTCTGGCCGGACCTTGACTCGATCGCCGGTCGCGTAAGGGCCCTCCTGGGGCGGCCGGCCCCAGTAACCAGCGAAGACCGTCGGCCCGCTGACGACCAGTTCGCCCTCCTCACCGGGTTCAGCCTCCGAACCGTCGGCGCGGCGGGCCCAGACCCGGTCGCCGCTGCACGGCCTGCCGATGGGGACCGGCAGGTCGCGGGCCAGGTCCGCGGGGCGGACCTCGTGATAGGTGCACACGTTGGTCTCGGTGGGTCCGTACAGATTGAGTAGCCGGGCGTCGGACCAGGCGGCGAGGGCTCGGACATAGCCGATCGGAAACGGCTCGCCGGCGAACAGCAGCGCGCGGAGCGTCTCGGGCGCGGGCCGGTCGAGCAGACCGCCGTCACGCAGCATGAGAATCAGCACGGACGGCACGGAGTACCACACGCTGATCCGCTCGCGGTGCAGGAACTCGACCAGCCGTTCCGGGGCGTACGCGAATTCGGCGTGTATCAGACACACGGCCGCCCCCACGGTGAAGGCGGCATAGAGGTCGAGGACGGACAGGTCGAACGAGAGCCCCGCATGGTTGGCGAAGCGGTCCTGCGGACCGGGGGCGAGTTCCGCAACGGCCCAATCGATGAAGGCCAGGGCGCTGCGGTGGCTGATGCAGACGCCCTTCGGCGTCCCGGTCGAACCCGAGGTGTAGAGGATGTAGGCGAAATCGTCCGGTTCCACGCACGTGTTCACCGGTGTACGCGGGAGAGCCTCGGGCGTCGGCGCGGCATCGAGGTCCACCCACACGAGGCGGTCGCGGAGCGGGCTCGGCACCCGCTCGGACAAGTCCTCGGCAGCGCACAGGGCGAGCGCCCCGGACTCGCGCGCGATCGCCGCGAGCCGTTCGGGGGGAGTGAGGGGATCGACCGGGATGTAGATCGCACCGAGGCGCAGCACCGCCTGCATGGCGGCGATCGTGTTGGCGGACTTCGGGGACCAGATCAGCACTCGGTCCCCCTTCCCGATTCCCTGGCCGGACAGCCGGCCGGCCAGGGCGTCGGCTCGTTCGTCGAGGTCCCCGTAGCTCATCGAACCGGCGGGTCCGACCACCGCAGGAGCGTCGGGCGTGCGAGCTGCGGAGGCGGCGAGCAGGTCGTGGAGGCCGCGCCGATCACTCATGCTTCGACTCCTGGGTGCGGTAGGAAGAGTTGGCTGGTCATGTGGAACGCCTGACGGCACGAAAGGCTCTGGTCCTGCCGTCACAGATCATTTGCCGTACCCGTTCTCGACCCGGCCGCTCATAACCCCATGCTCCTCGCGACAACCTCCCGTTGAATCTCCGTCGTCCCTGAGAAGATGTTCAGCGGTATGGCGTTCTGCAGCTGCTGGCCGATTCCGTCCGCTGCCAGATACCCCCGCGCGCCGAACACCTGCACCGCGTCCAGCGCGTTGGCTACGGCGGCCTCGGCGACTGCCGTCTTGGCCAATGCGGCCGCCTCCGCGGCCGACCGGCCTTGGTCGAGGTACCAGCACGCGCGGTACAGCAGCAGGCGGCTGGCTTCCAGCCTCTGTTTCATAGTGGCGAGCCGGTGGGAGATCGCCTGGAAGTTCCCGATGCTGCGGCCGAACTGCTTGCGGCTCCTGGCATGGTCCACGCACTGGGCCAGTTGAACCTCCATCGCACCCAGGTAGATCGCCGGCAGACAGGCGCGTTCCCAGGTCATGGAGCGTTGGAAGACGCTGTTCCCCTGGTTCTCGGAGCCCAGCAGATAGCGGCCAGGAACCTTGCAGTCGGTGAACTCGACCTGCGCGGCGGCGCAGCCGTTCAGCCCCATCTTGGCCAGCAGGGAATCGACCCGCAGGCCGGGCAGGGTTCGCGGGACCGCGAACGCCGACATC
Organism: Streptomyces sp. NPDC004542; assembly: GCF_040610035.1. Classification (NCBI taxonomy): domain Bacteria; kingdom Bacillati; phylum Actinomycetota; class Actinomycetes; order Kitasatosporales; family Streptomycetaceae; genus Streptomyces; species Streptomyces sp. NPDC004542. Next base: position 59,544 of record NZ_JBEXLP010000032.1, on the reverse strand, counting down.
CCCAGATAGCCGGCGCTCGGTGCGGTGGCCGCGTAGGTGATGAAGACATCGGCCAGCGGGGCGTTGCTGACGAAGGACTTCTTCCCGTTCAGAACGTAGCCGTCACCGTCGGCCACTGCTGTCGTGGTGAGTCTGCTCAGGTCCGATCCCGCGTCGTCCTCCGTCATCGCGTTCGCGGCGATCACCGTTCCGGAGGCCAGTCCCCGCAGCAGCCCGGCCCGCACCGGTTCGCCCGCGTGATCGGCCAGGACGGTACCGCAGGCAAGCAGGTGTGCCGCGATCCCGAAGGCGAGGCCGGTGTCCGCGCCACCTGCGCAGAACGCTTCGAGGCACAGCGCCGTGTCCAGAGCACCGAGCCCACCGCCGCCGTGTTCCGTGGGCAGGCACAGGCCGGTCAGGCCGAGTTCGGCCGCGGCCAGCCAACTGTCCCTTCCAGCGATGCCGTTGGGTTCCGTGGCCGGCAGCTTGCCGGCGCCTGCGCGAATGCGGTCGACGCGCTGTTGCTGCGGTGGGCTGAGGTCAAAGTCCATCGGGCCGAGCCTCCTGGTTCCGAAAGGCGGCGGTGTCGAGGATGCGGATGACGGCCGCCTTGTACGTGACGCCAGGCGAGGAACCGCAGAGCAGCAGGTTGTCGCCGGGGCCGACCTCGCCCGTCGACAACAGGTGGTACAGGGCGGCGAGATGGTCGCCGGCCCCGAGATGGCCGGTTGTCCGGCTGAACTCCCAGGTCGAGCGTTCCAGCGAGAAACCGAGGATCTTCAGGTAGGAGGCGGCCGCCTGACGCGGCATGCTGTGGATCACGACGGTCTTGATGTCGCCAGCGTCCACACCGGCCTCGTGGAGCGCCTGGCCCACGCACTCCACGTTGTGCTTCTGGTGGCCCAGGAGGAACTGTACCCAGGTGCCGTCATCGGTCGCCCTCTGCTGGAATCGTGCGGCTCTGGCACCGTAGTCCAGAAAGGTACCGGTGGTGGCGCCGGGCGGGAAGAGCGGCTCGCCAGCCCGGTGGACCTCCTCCATCCCGGAAAAGGTGGAGGTGCAGATGGACAACAGCTCCGCGAACCCCGGAGAAGAGCCCAGCACCACCGCGCCCGCGCCGTCACCCAGGTAGGCCAGCCCTTCGCCGGGGTTCCATCTGTCGATCAGCGGGGTGCCGAAGTTGTCACTTGCGGTGATCAGTACCCCACCGGCATGAGGTGCGCATTTCACGTAGGGGACGGCCAACTGCATCGCGCTGAAAGTCCCGTTGCAGCCATGCCTGAGTTCCACGGCGAGCAGGTCGTCACCGAGCAGGTGCCGCTGGAGGTAGTACTGCGGCCCCCATCCATCGGGGCCCTGGTGCCAAACCCCGGTGTGGAGCAGCAGTCCGATGTCATAGGCGCTCAGTCCACTGCTGCTGAGGGCTTGGCGTGCGGCGATCAACGCGATCTCGGCAGGAGAGACGTCACCGGCGACGGACACGCCGGTGATCCCGGAGGCGTCAGCGGCTTCCTTCGAGACGAGCCCCTGCCGCACTGCGGCATCGACGCTTTCCGTCTGGGGCCGGAAGACGCCGATCCCGGCCATGTACGTACCCGATGTCCGCATGTGCCGCGCCCTACGCCCCGGCAGCGGGGCCGCCGCCGCCCCGTCGCAGGACAAGGTCCGCGATGGCACGGAGCGAGACGGCTCCGTCCAGACGGGTGCCGGACGTCCAGTCGATGTGGAATTCCTTGCCCACATTGTCGAGCAGCAGCGCGAGCGTCAGCGAGTCCACCCCGAGGCTCACCAGCGGTGCGGTGGCAGACACCGTCACATCCGCCGGCCGCTGGTCCCAGACGTCGTTCAGCAACGTTTCCAGGCGAGTAAGGACGTGCTCGAGCTCGGTGTGTCCAGTGACCATGTCGCGTAGTTCCCGTCGATTGTGTTGCCGCGGAGAAGAGTCGCAAGACAGCGCGAGCACGAAATCCACAGCAGTTCCGCCTACTGTCAACCCTGCGACGCGTGCTGCGGTCGCAGGACATCCTGGGTGTGCCCGAGGGCCAGGGCCACCAGGTCCTGGGCCACCTCGGTCGGTTTCGGCCGGCGCGCGTTCTCTTCGGCGAGTTGTGCTGATATCGCCCGGTGCGGGCCGTCCTCGGTGATCAGTGCGCAGGCTGCGGTGATCCGCGCCAGGTCATCGGTGTCGTGCGGCAGGCTCGTGCCCGCGCCGACCGCGGTGATCCGCTCCGCATTGGCGAAGTGGTCGGCGAAGTGCGGGATGACCAGTTGCGGCACGCCGAACGCCGCCGCCGCCATGGTGCTCCCGGAGCCACCATGGTGCACGATCGCGGTGCAGGTCGGCAGCAGGTCGCACAGCGGGATCCGCGCGGCACGCACGCCGCCGGGCACCTGGCCCAGCAGCGACCGGTGGCTCTCGTCGATGGCGATGACCACCTCCTGGCCCAGCGCCACCAGTTCGTCCAGCAGCAGCCGCCACAGCGGTGCGACCCGCGGATTGCGCCGAGGAAGGGACGTGCCCAAGGTCAGGCACACCCGGGGCCGGGGCGGCGGCCCGGCCAGTAGCCAGTCGGGCACGACGGCCGGGCCGTTGTAGGGCACATACCGCATGGGCATGGTCGCCACCGCGTCCGAAGGCTGCAGGCTGTCGAGGCACACGTCGACCGTCCTGGCCGGCTCTGCCCACGGGGACAGCCCGAGTACTGCCAGTTCGGAGTCCAGGGCCGTGACCGCGGCGCTCAGCAGTCGCTCCGGCGGCATCAGACCGTAGGAGTGCCGCACCCAGGGCACGTCGGCGATCGTCGCCGCGGCAGGCCCGGCCAGTTCCATGGGTTCGGCGATCACCAGGTCCGGGTGCCAGGCGTCGACGAGTGCACGGACGGCGGGCAGCGCTCGGACACCGATCTCGGCGCACCGGTGGCCGGTCCTCTCAGCCGGGCCCACCGGACCGCCGGACAGGCCCGACAGGCCCGACAGGCCCGACAGGCCGACCGGTTTGAACAGTTCGACCGGGTCCACAGGTTCCCGCACGGCCGCGGCAGGCAGTCCGGCTCCGGTCACCACCGGGAGAAACTCACGGTCGGTGGCGACCAGCACGGTGTGCCCGGCTGCCTGTAGCGCCCAGGCGAGCGGCACCATGGGAAACAGGTGGCCGATACCGGGGAGGCTGGTGAACAGCACTCTCATCGAATGACTCACCTCACCTGTCCACCAGCACGTCCGGGCTCTCACCGCGAGCCTCGGCGCTGACCTCGCGGATCCGCAGTCGATCCGTCTTCCCGGTGTTGTTGATCGGGAACTGCCGCCAGCGCACGAACCGGACCGGAGCGTGCGTCGGGGTCATGGCCTGCGCGACGTGGTCGCGCAGAGCGGCGAAACCCGGGGCGTCCTCGGTGCTGAGCACGACGGCGGCGTGCAGTTCCTCGATCAGGTCCGGCCTGCGGTGGCCGTACACGCACGCGTCCACCACACCGGGACAGCCGACGAGCACCTTCTCCACCTCGGTCGGGCTGACGCGCGTGTCCTGCACCTTGACCATCTCGTGCATCCGACCGAACAGCCGCACATACCCGCGTTCGTCGACGGAGCCGATATCGCCGGTGTGCACCCAGCCGTCCCGGACCACCCGCGCGGTGCCCTCGGGATCGCCGACATAGCCGGCCATGCTGTTCCGGCTGTGCACCACCACCTCGCCGACCTGGTTGACCGGCAGGTCTCGTCCGGTCTCCGGGTCGCGGATCGCGATGGTGACCCCCGGCATCGGCCGGCCCACGGTGGCCAGCAGTTCAGGATGGTCGTGGTCGTCCTCACGGAGCATCGCGATCCGGCCGGTCTCGGTGGAACCGTAGGACTGGCACAGCACGCCAGGGAACACGGTGACCGCCTCCCGCAGGCGTTCCGGCGACGCGGGACAGCCGACGTACACCAGGTGTTGCAACGAGGACAGGTCCGTGGTGCGGACATCGGGATGGTTGAGGATCGCGTAGAGCTGCGGCACACCCATGAATGTGTCGGTGACCCGGTGCGTCACGACATCCCGCAGGAAGTCGGTGGGATCGAACTTCTCACGCAGCAGCACGCTGCCGCCGGCGGCCAGCGCTATGTCGACGACCATTCCCACTGTGTGGCTCACGGCGGTCATCGCCAGATAGGTCTGCCGCGGCCGGGGTTGCCCGGCCAGGCCGACCACGGTCGCGTTCCATGCCCCGAACGGTTTGCACACGCCCTTGGGTTGACCGGTGGTGCCGCTGGTATAGAGCACCATCGCCAGCTCAGGTGCCTCGGCCGGGAATTCCGCCGCCACGTCCTCGACCGGCCGGCCGTCGGCGGTCACCGTGCCGGACGCCGGATGACCGAGGCCGCACAGCACGAGCTTGTCCGGAGCCGTCTCATGGATGGTCTCGGCGAGCTGAGCGTTGCGCTCGTCGAACACCAGGACAGATGCGCCTGCTTCACGCATCATCCGGACCCGGGTGGTGACCGGCAGGTCGTGGGTTACGGTGCCGTGGTTGGCGCCGGTTATGTACACGACCGATGCACCCAGCAGGTGTGCGGCATAGCGGACGAGCAGCATCCATGGGCTGTTCACCTGGGTCAGGATGGCCACCGCGTGGTCGCGTGCCACACCTGCCTCGCGCAGTGCCGTCGCGATCCGCCGTACCGAACGGTGGAGCTCTGTGCCGGTGATCACGGTGTCCCGCCATCGGACGACCGGTCGGGCGCCGTCCCGGGCCGCCTCATCGAGGATGCGGGTGACGTAGTGCTCCGGTCCGTGGTCCTTGTTCGCCACCAGTGGCTACCTTTCGCCAAGTAGAGGTACTCCCGCTTGGGCAGCGGCGAGGTAGATCTCCTGCCCGGTGATTCCGGCAGCCTGCTCGTCGACCAGAAACCCCGTCACGTGCCCGACCGCCTCCGCGTAGGAGCCCGCGCTGCCGTTGACCGCCGGTTGGTGCGCCGGGGCCCGGCTGTCGACCGCGCTGCCGGCCGGCGCGATGAGGTTCACGGTGACACCGAACCTCGCCAGCTCCAACGCCGCGGACCGGGTGAAACCGATCAGCCCGGCCAGCACGGGCTGGGAGGTGCGCCAGGCGTCTTCGCCCACGTCGACCGGCTCGGTGACGACGATGATCCGTCCCCACCGGTGGTGCAGTAGTTGGCCGGCCCCGGCCTGGCAACATACGAATGCCGAGCGCAGCGCCCGTCGTACCACGCCATAGCGCTGTTCGTCCGCGAGTTCGTCCTCGGGTAACCCGTCCGGCGCCGGCCCCGGTCCGACGCAGGTGACCAGCACGGCGGGGCTGCTCAGCGTGGTACGCACCTGGCCGAAAGCGACACCGACCGACCTGGCGTCGGCCAACTCGGCCTCCACCGTGACGCACCGCCTGCCCGACTCCTCGATTCGCCCGACCGTTTCGTCGGCCGCCGTGAACTCGGTGTCCAGCAGGGCGACGTCGAAGCCCCGCGCCGCCATGCTGAGCGCGACCGCGAGCCCCGTGCGCTCGCTGCCGCCGGCCACGACCGCGACTCCTGTCATCGCCGACCGCCTTCGACGTGGATGGTCTCCCCGGTGAGGTAGCCCGACTCCGGCCCGGTGACGAATGCCACCACCGCGGCGATCTCCTCGGGCGTCCCGATCCGGCACACGGCCGAGGACCTGGCCGCTTCCCACAGGACGGTGTTCCGATCCACACCGAGCCGTTCGGTCAGCTCGTCCACCATCGGCGTGGCCACGAATCCCGGTGCGATCGAGTTGACCGTCACACCGTGAGGACCCAATTCGGCCGCGAGCATACGGGTGAACCCGGCGATCGCGCCCTTCGCGGTCGCATAGTTGGTCTGACCGGCATTGCCGCGCGCGGCAACCGAACTGAAGTTGATGATCCGGCCGTGTCCCTGCCGGCGCATGTGCCTGCCGACCGCGAACGAACATCGCATGGTGCCGCCGAGGTTGACGTCCAGGGCCCTGTCCCACTCCTCGTCGCTCATGGTGAGCAGCAGCCGGTCCTGGGTGACCCCGGCGCAGTTCACCAGCACGTCGAGGTGACCGAACTCCTCGACGGCCGAGGCGACCGTGGCCGTCACCGCGTGAGCTACGGCGACGTCACAGCCGCACCCGCTGGCCCGTCCGCCGGCCGCACGGATGGCCGAGACCGTGGCTGTGGTGTCCTGTTCCACGCGGTCCACGACGATCACCGTCATGCCCTCCGAGGCAAGGCGCTCGGCCGTGGCCGCGCCGATGCCCCGGCCGGCTCCGGTGACCATCGCGACCGGCTCGCAAGCCACCGCTGATGCGGCGGGCCCGGTCATCGGGTCGCGCTCCGCGGTCGGCGCGCCGACCGGCTCCGCTCGATGTATGCAAGGCAGGCCACCCGGCGATCTGAGCAGAACTCGGCGCCGTGCCCGTCCTCGAATGCGCTGGCCGCGTTGACCGTGCCTATCATGTACACGTCCCCCCAGGGGGGCTTCAAGCCGTGATCTTGATCGGCAGTGAGCTCATGCCGTGCAAGATGCTGGAGTAGATCCACCGTTCTTCGCCGATCTGCTCCAAGTCGCCCACCAGCCGACGCAGCCCGTCGAGCACGGCGTACACCTCCATCCGGCCGAGGTGGTGGCCGAGGCAGTAGTGCGAGCCGTAGGCGAAGGTGAAGTGCTTGTTCGGGGTGCGGGCGAGCCTGAACTCGTCCGCCGTGTCGAAGACGGTCTCGTCCCGGTTGGCTGAGGAGATCCACACGCTGACCACATCGCCGGCCTTGATCTGCTGGCCGTTGATCACAACGTCTCCGGTTGCCTTCCGACCACCGTGCAGCGACGGCACGGTCCACCGCAGTGCTTCCTCGGTCGCCGTCTTCAGATCGACATCGCCATTCTTCAGGGCTCGCCACTGGTCGGGATTCTCGATCAACGCCAGGACCGTGCCGGTGATGGCGTGTCTGCCGGTCTCGTCGCCGCCGATCATCAGCCCGTAGCAGTTGGCCATCTGCTCGGCTGCATTGAGCGGATCTCCGTCGATGCGGCAATTCGCCAACAGACTGACCATGTCCTCCCGGTCACCACCACGACGCTCCTTGAGCAGTTTGCTGAAATACAGGAGGATCTCGTTCTTGGCGACCCAGCTCTCCTCAGGAGGTTCGTCCGCGTAGTCCGTGCTCCACGCGTGCGCGGTCAAGCCGAGCAGGTACTGCCGGTCGGAATGGGGAATCTCCAGCAGGTCGCAGATGGCGCCCAGCGGCACGTTCGCCGAGATGTCCCGCGCGGCATCGCATTCGCCTCGATCCAGCGCTGCCAGCAGCAGCCCGTCAACGGTTTCCCGCAGCGAGTTGGCGATCAGGTCGAGCATCTGCGGGGAAAAGCCCTTGGACAACAGGTTGCGCAACTGGTGGTGGCGCACACCGTCGGTGACCGCGAGCATGGCACCCGAGGCCGAGTCACCGCCGGTGAGCAAGGTGGCCAGCGCGTTGCCGTTCTCCGTGGTGAAGTGCGCCTTGTCCTTGTACACCTCGTTCACGTCGGCATACCGGCTGATCACCCAGAAGCCGGGCTGCTCACCCCGTGGCTGCTGCCAGTACATCGGCCGATTGGCCCGCAGATGGCGGAAGACCTCGTCGAGTTCGTACTCGGCGTGCAGAACGGGCGAGGCCAGGTCGATCTGCTCGAGTTCGTCGGGGGACACCGTGGGACGGGTGGTCATCTCTCACTTCCCGAGGGTCGCTATCGCAGCGAGCTGCTCGATGGTCGGGTGGTCGATCACGGTCCTCGGCAAGAGCGCCAAGCCGGCTTCCTGCGCCCGGTGAATGAGGTCGACGGCCAGGATGCTGTTCCCGCCCAGTTCGAAGAAGTTGCTGCGCACGTCGATCTCGAGAGGGCCGAACAGGTCTCGGAAGATATCGAACAGGATCTTCTCGGCAGGAGTACGCGGTTCCAGAACGGCGAGCCGGGTGGTCGTGATCGGCGGCAGCGCGGCTCGGTCCGTCTTTCCGCTGGGAGTCAAAGGAATGGCGTCGATGGTCGCGTAGACCGACGGCACCATGTAGTCGGGCAGGAAGCGACTGGCGTGCTCGCGCAGTCCGTCCGCTGCGGGCGTGGCGCCGTGCGTCGGCACCACGTAGGCCAGCAGCTGCGGCCCGTCGGCTGCGCCGGCCCGCAGCACGGCCACGGCCTGCGCCACGTTCGGATGCCGGCTGAGCACGGACTCCACCTCTCCGAGCTCGATGCGGAACCCGCGCAGTTTGACCTGGTCGTCGATCCGGCCGTGGAACAGGATGTCGCCGTCGGCCCGCATGGAGGCCAGATCACCGGTGCGGTACATCCGCTCGCCGTCGGCGGCGAACGGATTGGCCACGAACGCCTGCGCGGTCAGATCAGGGCGGTTGAGGTAGCCGCGGGCGAGCCCGGCACCGCTGAGGTACAACTCGCCGATCTCCCCGGCCGCGACCGGTGACAGTGCCTCGTCGAGGATGTGGGCGGACACGCCCGGAATCGGCCGGCCGATGGTGACCTCGTCCGTCGGGGTCAGCGGGCCGGTCATGGTCGCGCACACGGTGCACTCGGTCGGACCGTAGGCGTTGACCAAGAGGCGCCCTGGTGCCCACTGTTCCACCAGGCCGGCCGGGCACGCCTCGCCGGCCACCACCAGCACGCGTAGGTCCGGCGCCGCGTCCGGGGACAGGGTCGCGACGGCGGCAGGCGGCAGCACCGCGTGGCTGACCTGGCCCTCCTGCAGAGCCTTTTCCAGCGGGTCACCGGCCAGCGTGTCCGCCCCTGGCACCACCAAGGTGGCACCGGAGGTGAAAGTGGCCAGCAGCTCGGTCACATAGGCGTCGAAGCTCGGCGACGCGAACTGGAGCACCCGGCTGTACTCGGTGACCTGCATCGTGGCGGCCTTGGCCGCGGCCAGGGCGGGCAACCCGGCACCGGTCAGCGCGACACCTTTCGGCCGGCCTGTCGAGCCCGAGGTGTAGATCACGTAAGCCAGGTCCGTCGCGGCGAGTGAGCCACCCCGTTCGTCCTCAGTCACGTCGGTGTCGGGCAGTGCGTCGAGCGTGGCGGTCTGCTTGGCCGAGTCCAGCACCAGCTGCGGCACCCCGATGTCGGCAGGCAGCTTCGGCACGGCGGTCCGGATGGTGCACAGCAATGCGGGCCCGGCATCAGCGAGCACGTGGGAGATCCGCTGTTGCGGGTGGTTGACGTCCACCGGCAGGAACGCCGCCCCGGCCTTGGCCACGGCAAGCACGCTGATCACCATGCGACTGGACCGGGGCAGCGCCAGTGCCACCACACGGCCCGGGCCCACCCCCTCACTGAGCAGCAGTCGGGCCAGCCGGTTCGCCCTGGCGTTCACCTCGTCGTAGGACAGGATCTCGCCGTTCGAGACAATCGCCGGACTGCTTGGCCGACTGCGTACCGTCCGCTCCCACAGTTCGGCCAGCGTGACCGATGCCGTCCTGGTTGCCGCCGACCGATCAGAAGCCTCGTTCAGACCCTTGGAGAACAAACCGCCCCCTGTTGAATATCAGCATGGTTGTACCACCATCAAGTCTCCATGGCATCGGAACACACTCCCCAGACAGCCGAAAGGGAGTGCGGCACGAACAGGCGACTTCCGAGACAGCTTGCACGATATGCATCTCGACGACACTCCAAGCGTCGGGAAGTCATGCATCGAGTGCTTTCGCGTGATTGAATCACGCCTTGGGTCTGCCGTGAAGCGTCTGACTCCTTGAACATTTTGGACAGCCGCAGAGGTTGAATAGGTGCTGTCGGTGGACTTGACGTCGTTGATCGCTGGTTGCGGTTCACTCGGCGGGTGAGACATCCGCCAGGAAGTGCGTTCACGCCCTGCGCCCGGGGATGCCGGAGCGGTTGCAAACCGTTGGGCCAAGGGGTGTGCGTGGCACCGTTGTCGTCCGACGAGCGGTTTCTACTCGTCACCCATCGCCCGTTGCAGACTCAACGGGCGCATGTCTGTCCAATGCTCATTGACGTAATCGAGGCACTCTTGCCGCGACGCCTCATTGAGAATGACGGTCCACCCTTTGGGAAGAGCAGCGAACGAAGGCCACAGAGAATGCTGCCCCTCGCCATTGACCAGAACCAGATAGACGCCGTTCTCGTCCTCGAACGGGTTCGTCGCCATGACATGCGCCTCCGCAGATCTCATCGTCTGGAGAATCGACCTTTCGGCCCTGCCGGCAGGCGTATCGGACCGCCGCGACCTCGAAAACTGCGTTGCGGAGAGTACCCGTCTGCCTTCTTGAGCACCACCGCCACAGCACGTTCACGTACCTCAACGAGAGCGCCTCGAAGACCGAGCCGTCTCTCCATCGTCTTCATCACACCCGGGCGGTTCAAGATTCCAGGCCCGACCCGGTGACCATGATGCCGGCCGTCGACGTTCGGCTGTGTGGTGGTGTTCAACCGTATGGTTCGAGCAGTTGAACGTCCCGCAGCCACCGGATCGGACCGATTTCTCCGTCAGGCGGTGTCCCGGCCCGCGAGCTGGTCGGCCAGGTGTTGCCATGCGGCGGCGCACTCTCGGGCCATGTCGATCACCATGACACGACAGTGTTCCGGCACGCTGTCCGCGATCTGGGCGATCTGCTCGACGCTGCCCGGGGCGGCGCCGCCGAGCAAGCGGAGCAAGCGTCGGCCGACGTCGGTGAACCGCAGCGACGGGTTGTTGCGCAGGCTCTGCAGCACGCGGCTGTAGTCCGGACCGGCTCGCCGCGTCGCGGCGACCGGGCGTGGTTTCAGGGCTGCCTGCTGCAGGGCGGTTATTGCCGGCTCCCCTCGCCGCAATCTGGCGCGCACATTGCTGGCGGTGCCCACCGAGATCCGCGCTGCTTTGGCTATTTCGCGAACCGACGCGTTCGGGTTCTGGGCCAGCAGATCGCTCGCACGCCGGCGTCCTTCCGTGCCGTCGTTGGGTCGAATCCGGCCATCCTGCCCGGCTCTACGCTCGATCTTGCCGGCGATGGATGGCGATCGCAAAGACGCGACAGTGCTGGCCGCCAAGCCAGTGGTCCGTGCGATCTTGCGGTCGGACCAATGCGGGTACGAGTCCATGATCCGCGTGGCGGCAGATTTGCGCTCGGCCATCGTCAAGGGCAGGCCGTGCGCACGATTCAACTCAACCGCGAGGACGAACATATCGGCTGAGGAACCATCGACGAAAACGACCTCGATCCATTCGTCGCCACGAAAACGAGCTGCCCGCAGTCTGTACATTCCGTCGATGACCCGCCGAGTCTCACGGTGCACGACAATTGGCGGCAGGACATCCTCCGTTTCGACGAGTGCACGAATGTGTTCGGTACTTTCGCCGGACCGCAGCAGTTCAGACGGCGGTAATAATGAAGCGATCGGAACCCGTTCCCCTTTTTCGATTGATTTAGACGAAATCGACGTCATCTCCTCAGCACCGCTGTTACTCATATGCCCCCCTAGGACATGATGATCTGGCCTGGATCAGCGCGTGTAGAACATGGGTGACCAGAGGCAGGTCTCGGCCAGGATCAGCATCAAAGCACGTTCATCGCTCGTCACAACGACTACCCGAATGACTCGATTCGGTCCGCGTCCAGACCGATCACGGCCATGCCTGGCGTTTGCACATTCGCACGGTGTGCGGAATCGTCGGCTCTACCCGGCGCGGCTTGTGAGTGGTTGTCGGTGAGCCCATCACCGACTGTCCCCGTTGGATTCTAGGTCACCGACATCGGCGCCCTGGAGGTCATCCGAGCCGTGAGTTTTTCGCGCGCGTCGAGTTCTTCGCGCGCATCGAGTTCTTCGCGCGCGCCGAGTTCTTCGCGCGCGCCGGTGCGCCCGGTGACGCCCTAGTCGGCACGGCCGGCGGAGGGTTCGTCCTGGGCGTCGGTGCCGGATCCGTGAGCGCCGGTGTTGCGCGAGTACTCATCGAGACGGGCGTGCCGCGTGGTGAACGGAAGGCTGGAGTCGAGGAGTTCGTCGAATTGACCGCCCTCGGCGATGTCAGGCGTCCGCCGACCACTTCATGCAACGTAGTGCGTATAGGAGGTCCTGAGCGCTGCGCGCAGTGACCGACATGGTGACCGTGCGGTCGAGGCTGTCCGGCCGCTGCGAGATGGTGATGCCGTGCACCACCACCCCGGCTCCCCGCAGTCCGGCCCCCTGATCGACGAGACCGTCCGTGAGGGCGGCCGCCGGATGCTGGCCGCCGCGCCGGCAGCGGAAGTCAACCAGTACCGAGCCGAGTTGCCGGCCGAGACGGACGAGAGGGGTCGCCGCATGGGTGGCCGTGCCGGAGCACCACGGCATCAGCGCCGCTGGGACCATAAATCCCGTAATGTCTCGAACCCTCTGCCGAAGTCCGCGCAGCCGGGCGCGACGAAGGCCATGCAAGAGACCTGCAACGCGGAGGATCGCGCGCACGCCGAGAAGGCGGTCGAGGCGTGCGTGAAGACCTGCGGTGCCAAGTGGACCGAGGCCGTCGCGAAGATCACCGACGCCGCGGACGTGCTGCCGGCGTCCTACGACTTCCCGGCGGAGCACTGGGTCACTCTCGGCGCGGGCAGCCCGGCCGCCGTGCTCGCCCTGGTCTTCAAGCTCGTCGAGTCCGCACCGACCCGTTGGCGGGCGATCACCGGCGCCCACCTGGTGCGCCTTGGCCGCGCGGGAGCCATGTTCGAGAGCGGCGTGCCGGTCGAACGTGGCACGGTGGCGTCATGAACCCGCCGACTTTCGAGCAGGCCGCTCCCATCCGCGGTCGGGTGATCGTCGTGACGAGACCGCCCGGAGCCGGCAAGAGCAGCGGCGCTCTTCGCCGATCGCCTGGCCCCAAGCGTCCACCTGCACCGACAACTTCTGGCGTTACATCGAGCAAAGCCGGATCCCGCCATACCTGCCCGAAGCCCACCGGCAGAACCAGGCAGTCCTGCTCGTACTGGTCTCGGCGGCGTTCGGCCACGCCGGCGGCGGCTACCACGTGGTTTGCCACGGCGTCGTCGGCCCCTGGTTCATCGACCTCTTCCGCGCCGCGGCCAGGGAACAGGCCGTGCCGCTGGGCTACGTCGTCCTTCGCCCGAACCAGCTCACCGCTCCAGAACGGGCGACCGGCCGCACCGGCATCGCTCTGACCGACCCCGAACCGATCCGATCGCTGCACGACCAGCTACCTCCTCGACCCCGAGGACAGCGCCACCGACGCGGACGACCCGATCCACAACTCTTGACGATCGCTCCTCCCGTACCTGCCGGGAGGGGGTTGCGGCCATTCGATGCCACGCTCGATGAACTCGAGCAGATGACCGTCGGACTCCGCGGGCGAGCCGCCTCCGTCAGGCCCGAGCGGCGGCGAGAGTGAGGACGCCCTGGGGGACGAGCGTGCCGAGACGTGGGCCGTCGGCACGGCGACCACCGCCCGGTCCACCGCTTCCGGCGGTTCCGCAGCGGTGCCGTGAGGCACCGATGGCGTATGAGTGCATCCGGTCAAACGGCCTCGTCGACGACGAATAAGATCCAGTCCGTCAGAGTCAGGTTGCTCCCCCGCGCCGCCTGCCTCCACCGTTCGAGACGTAACTCGTCCAATTGAAGGCTGAGCTGAACTTGGCGGCGGAGATCATCTTCTTCGCCCGATATGCTGGCCCGGATCTGTTTGCGCAGCTCGTTCCTCGACCAGTTCAGTCGGACTGCGAAGTCGAGCCAGTGGTCCTGTTCGGCTTCCGAGAGAGCTGCCACTTCCATGTGATGTTGGAACGTGAGACTGTCTCGCCGGCGGGACGGCTCGAATTTTCTCGCCACCCAGGCATAATTTCGCAGCGTTTGGTAGTCGAGCTTGGTCTCCTCCATCGCCCGGCGGTATCGGTCACCGTACTGGTTCTGCCCGAACACCAACCAGTCACCGATCCACCAGGCCGACGAATCGCACACCGCGAGGATCCTTCCGCCGAGGCGGCACCATGCCTCCAGGGAGAGATCTTGTGGGATCTGAAGTCTGGTCCTCTGGGCCGAAACCTCCAGGCCGAGATGCGAGCCGTGGCCTGATTTCCTGCTGTCGACGGGGGTCGCGTCCCCTGCAGTCGGTTTCACCGGAGTGGCGCCGCACCCCCCGGCCTTCGAAGCTGTCTGACCAAACGCGACCACGACGCCTCCCGTTTAACACCGTCAGGACGAGCAAGTCGGCGCAGCCTTGGTCCATCTCAGACACGCTGCTGCGACCGACCGACCGTCAGATTACTAACCCCCATCGTTCATGAGGAACCCACCAGCTTGCTGTCGGGCCGAGTTCGACCACCGGCAGACCTCACCGCGTACGCGGCGTCCCTCCCGGAACACGAGTACGAACGACAGCGGCGTGCCGGCGCTCGGCGCGGGCACCAGGCCGGCGCCACCCACCCGCCGGCCCGCCTGCGGCGCCCGTCTGCTTGTCGGGGAGCCTGTGGCGGCGGCGGTGATACCGCAAGGTCGCCGGCGACCGGATCGCCGCGGAACCCGCCGCGGTCCGCACCGAGGTGGTCGTCACCTGATGCGCGACGGCCTCGGAAACGGCGCCCCCTACGGCGTGCACGCCCCGGGGCGCATCGACCCGGCGGCCACCCCGCGCGCCGCGCACCACCTGAACCTGGTCCACGGAAAGGCGATCGGGGTCCTGCGGGACGACCTGCCCTCGGCGCCCGCCCCGGCGCCGTCCGTAGCGGAACCGGACCGGCCACCGGCGACTGAGGATGGCCGGAAGGGCGAGGACGACGACGGTCAGGACCATGACGGTGCCCCAGCGCGAGGACCACCACAGGTCGAGCGGCCCGGCGGAGACCGCTTCGATGGCGGTCGGATTCACTACGACGGCGAGCTGCCAGTACGGCAGTCCAGGGCGCGGGCGATACCGAGGCGCGCGACGGCGAGACCGCGCAGGCACGGGCTCTCAGCTCATGGCCGTGAGATGACCGGAGCGAACCTGGCGGCGGACGGAGCCGACGACCGTGATGTGGGCGACGACGAGCCAGCCGAGGCCGACAACGCACTCCGCGCCGAGGTGGAGGAGGACGGACGGGGTCACCGGGGCGCCGGCCACGGCGGCGCGCGCGGCCGGCAGGCCGTTGGTCACCGGGAGGACGTGCAGTACCGAGCCGAGGGCTCCGCCCGGCACGGCGCCATTGACCCCGGCGCCGGAGAGCAGGGCGATCGTCACCGTGCTGGTGACGAAGGTCCGGGCCTCCGGCCAGCGGATGCTCAGTCCACTCAGTGCGACGGCCATCGCGTAGGTGGAGCTTCCCAGCACCAGTTGAGCCAGCACGATGAGGGGAAGGGTGCCTTGCTGGGCGTCGAGGTCGAGGATCACCGAGACCAGCCCGAGCGTGACCAGGGAGGTGAGCAGACCGTCGAACAGCCAGTACAGGCCGCGCGAGACGAGAACCACGAGAGGGTCGGTCGGGGAGAGCAGCAGCAGGTGCAAGGTGCCCGGCCGACGTTCCAGCGACACCTTCTTCGGCCACGACGACGAGCAATACGATCCCGTGCGCAACGGCGTGCAGCTGATGACGGCCGGGATGTTCGCGGAGATCGCGGGCTACCGCGGGCAGACAGCCCAAGCGCGTGCGGTGCTCGGCACCCTGGCGAAGGCGGCGGGTGACGCCCCGTACTCCGTCACCACCGCGACCTCCTTCGAGGCCCGGACCGCCGCGGTGGTCGGCGACCCCGCGTGGGCCCTGCGCGCGGCCGAGCGTGGCATCGCCGCCGACCCGCACTTCTCCTTCGCCTCCCTCGGCACCTACCTGCGCCTGGCCGGGTGCTGGGCACTGGCGGCCACCGGGCAGAACCCCACCGCCGCCGCGGACGAAGCCGAACGCCTCATGCGCACCCACCTAGCCAGCCCAGCCCGCACCTGCGTTTCCACCTGGTACGCGTTCCTGGGCGAGATGCGCATCGCCGCAGGCTCGCCGGGCCAGGCCGCAGCAGCACTCGACAGCGCCGAGGAGTACCTCGAACGCTACGGCCAACGCTCCGCGGAGGCGCTGATCATCCTCGTCCGCGTACAACTGAAACACGTCACCGGCAACAACCGTGGCGCCGTACGCCTGGCCGGCCGGGCCCGCACCGTGGCACATCGGCAAGAGGCACATCTCTTCGCGCAACGCGCCGGCCGGTTCCTCACCCGGATCGGTCAGCGCGGCGGTACCGGGGTCCCCGCTCTTCGTTCACCGAGAACTCCCGGTGATCTGGGTCAGGGACTCGTCAGCAATGGGACTGTAAGCTAGATCAGCGCCAGCGCCTGGTTCAAGTGGTGCTCGGCAATTCCCTGCATGAACGCCCGGTCGGGGAAGTCTCCGTCGAGCAGCCGGAGCGGCCTCGCCGTCAGGGACAAGTGCTGGGTGAGCTTGTAGAGAGCCAGCCGGTCCTCGTCGAGGTCCTCCACCGCCAACCGCCGGTATTGGTCCTCGGAGTGGCGGAGCCGCAGGAACACGTGCTCCCACTCGACGTCGAAGTACAGCAGCTCCTCGAAGTCGATCACGACTGGGTTACCGTCCCGGTCCACCAGCACGTGATCCAGCCCCAACTCACCGTGGACGACCGAGTACTCGGCACGAGGCCGTACCGCCGCGGCGAATTCGCGCAGCCGCTCCTCCAGCCTGCCGCGAGCGTCCGCGATCCTCCGGTCACGGGACGCCGCCTCGGCGAGGCAGCGCAGCGCGAACTCAAGCGCTGCCTCCTCACACGACACCGTTGCCCCGTCATCGCCGCGCAGCTGCTCGGCGATGAACGTCCCGGCCTCCGTCTGGCCACCGTCCGGGGCTCGATCAGGTGCCGAACGACGGGACCTGCTGCACGGTGAGATCGTCGCGCAGCCGCAGGAAGCGCACGGGGTGTCGGTAGACGCCCTCGTCGGTGGCGGTGTCGGGGGAACTCCGCCACCAGACCGGGACGCACAGAGTGGTACTCCAGCCCGCCACCGGTGCCCCAGCCGGCACTGAAGCGGAGCCCGTGCCAGGGGTGATCGGGGCCGGCCGGGTGCAGCCGCTGCGCAAAGGATCACTCACCCAATCAGTAGACACTGTCTACAAATGTGCGGTAGACACTGTCTATGACTGATGAGAGCTCCCTTCGGGAGCGGTTGATCGATGTCGGGGTCGACCTTGTGCTGACCGAGGGCTCCGCGTCCGTGGGCCTGCGGGAAATCGCCCGTCGAGCGGGGGTGTCGCACGGGGCGCCACGTCGGTACTTCCCCACGCACCACGCGCTGCTCTCGGCTATCGGCCGTCGCGGCTTCGAGGACCTCGCAGCCATGTTCGAGGTCGCGGTCACCGGTACGACCACACCGCGCGGCCAGCTGGAGGCCCTCGCTCGGGCGTACGTCGGGTACGCGCTGGAACGCCGCGGCATGTTCGAGCTCATGTGGCGGCACGACCTGCTCGACGGCGCGGCGCAGGCATCGGACCAACCGAGGCTGCGCGAGTCGACCCTCCCGCTGTTCGGGCACTTCACCGGGCTTGTCGCCCGATGCCGATCGGAGCGGGATGCCGCGCGACGCGCCGACGGGCCGGACGAGGCCGGACCTCCGCCTGCGGTGACTGCCGCCGCCCTGTGGTCGAACCTGCACGGCATGGCCCAGCTGTGGGCCTGGGGAAGCCTGCAACTCGCCCTCGGCGCCTCACCGGTGGGCGACGCCCCCGACGACAGCCAACGCGACCGGCTCATCGCGGCGGTTCTGGACGCCCACCTCGGCCCGGTGACCTCATGACCGCACCCGCACAGCGGCAGATTGCACTTCTGGTCAGCGTGGCCGGCGCGGTGATCGTCGCACTGGACGGAACCATCCTGCTCATGGCGCAGCCCGGCATGCAGCGTGATCTCGGCGCGAGCGTGGCGCAGATCCAGTGGACGAGCACCGGCTATCTGGTCGCCGTGGCCGCGTTACTCGTGATCGCCGGGCGCCTCGGGGACCGGTACGGGCACCCACGCCTGCTGTTCGCCGGCGTCCTCGGTTTCGGGGCTGCCTCGGCCGGGATCGCGCTCGCGCCGACCGTCGGCTGGGTGATCGTCCTGCGCGCCGTGCAGGGCGGTTTCGCCGCGTTCCTCCAGCCTGCGACGCTTGCGCTGCTGCGGCTGGCGTATTCCGCGGACCGGCTCAGCAAGCCGATCGCCATTCGCACCAGTGCGATCGCGGTGGCGGCAGGGTCCGGTCCGCTCCTGGGCGGTGTTCTCGTGGCTCATCTGGGATGGCGCGCCGTCTTCTGGGTCAACGTGCCCCTCGCGTTCGTCATCGCCGTCCTCGCCCTCGCCGTGCGGACGCCGGCACCTCAACCTGGCAACGCTCCACGGCTCAACCTCACCAGCGCGGGCCTGCTGGCGGTCGCGCTCGCCATCCTGGTCCACGCCTTGGCCGACGTAACCGCACGGGGGTGGACCGCCGCGCCGACGCTGCTCGGATTCCTCGCCGTCATCGGCGTCGCAACGGTGCTCGTCTGGCACGAACGCCGCACCACGCATCCGATCGTTCCACCAGCCGTAGCGCGGTCCGTACCGGTGACGGCGTCGATGACGATCCTGCTGGTCACCACCGCCGGCCTGTTCGGCGCGCTCTTCAGGGCCACGTTCTACCTCCAGGACGTACTTCGACTCGACCCACTCGCCAGCGGTCTGCGCGTACTCCCGCTGACCGTGCTCATGGTCCTCGGCTCACCCGCCGCGGTCGCCGCACTGCGCCGGTACGGTGCGCGCCGCACCGCGATCGCCGGTACGGTCCTCGTCGTGGTCGGCATCGCGGGGCTGTCCCGGCTCGGTCCCGCCAGCACATGGATGACCATGGCTGCCGCCTTTGCCGCCATCGGTGCCGGGTTCGCCACCGTGATGGTCACCGCCACCGGAACCGTCGTCGGTGACGCGCCACCCGGGTACGCCGGGGTCGTCAGCGGACTCAAACAGACCGCCATGAACATCGGACCGACCCTCGGCATCGCCGTCGCGGCCAGCGCAACCAGCACCGCTGCTCCAACCATGAACTCCACTCTGCTGACCCTCGCCGCACTCCCCGCTCTCGGCCTGCTTCCCGCATCGCGGCTGCCCCGCCGCCCGGCCCACCAGAAAGGAGACCACACGACCACCTCACGCCCGGCGCAAGCACCCGCACCACAAGCAGCACCCGCTCGACACCCAAACAGCCGAGCAACCGCCCAGGCTCATCCGGTCATGCACCAGACCGACCTTCAGTGAGCGGTGTGCGCAGTGCGGCGCTCACGCCACGTCTCGTCGGACACGATCAGCGCGGGGATGCTCCGCACTATGTGCAGCACGATCGCGTTGCGGACCGTGTCGGAGCGCTGCGGCTGGTCGAAGAACGTGCCGTTGTCCGCTGCGTCGAGTGCGCAGGTGCCGCATCCAGGACGCTGATGGCACATCCTGGCGCCTGGTCAACCAGCACCTCAACGAGCAGCCGGCACCGCTGCGCACCCTGCGCCCGGACGCCCCTGCGGAGCTGGAGCGGCTCGTCACCCGGCTCATGGCCAAGGACCCTGCCCAGCGGCCGGCCAGCGCGGACGTGTGAGCTGCTCTCAAAGAGATCAACGACCGGTACTTCGGGTCCACCCCGCCCAGCCGCGGCCAGGACCTCGCCCACGACACCGATGTCACCCCGGCGGAAGCCGCCGACGGCGCGATCATCCCCCCTGCCGATCACCGCCCACCGTGTCCCGCCTGCGCCACCAGGACATGAGATGGCGGCACGGGCCTGCACGACCTGTAAGGGGGAGGACCGGCTCACCCGAGAGCAGCACACCTACAAGGTCCGCATCCCCGCGGGCGTCAGGGGCGGCCAGGAGGTCCGGATCCGCGAGCTCGGCGGCCCCGGCAAGCACGGCGGTGCGCCCGGGGACTTGTCCGTCACCGTGCACATCCTCGGCTGATCAGCTGTCGGACTCCAGTTCGCGGCGCTCCGCGGGGTCGTGTACGTCGCCGTGCACGTCCACGGCTGACCCGTCGTGCGGTATTCGGCCAGGTCCAATGGCTTTGTGCCATTCGTCGGCAACCCGGTCCCAACATCGCTGAGGCCCGACTACATAAGGAGGCTGGGGTGGCGTGCTGCCATCCCCGCGTGGTGATGGCCGGTCGTATGGGGGAGGTCGGGACGGTTGCTGACCATCAACGTGGCGGTGCTGCTCGCAGTCATCGTCATCTGGCGGCTGCGGCGGCGTACGGAAGCCCGTAGCCGCTTCGACGAGAAGCTGACCGTCGTCATCGTCCTGGCGCTGGGGGTCCTGATCGCCCCGACCCCGGCGGGCCAGGGGATTTTGAACATCTTGGGACAGCTTGCGAGCGGCGTCACCCAGGCCAGCCGATGAGCCCCCGCACACGTACGGGCCGGACGGTGCCCGCGGGTGCGCACTGCGGGGCACGGGGCTGGGGGGCGGGAGAGTGATGACGGTACGTCGACGGCGCTGGCGCTTGAAGAAGCGGACGCGCAGGCAGCTGCAGGGCTGGGGTGCGGTAGCAGCGGTGGCCGCCGCGATGTGGGCGGGCCGGCACTGGTCGGTGGTGTGGCCCGTCCTGGTAGCCGTGCTCGCCGCGGCTGTGGTGGGCGGGGCCGGATGGGCGCTGCTGCGATCGCACCGTCTCACGGTCGGCCAAGACCGCGCGTGGCGAGCTCAGGAGGAGGCCAGGGCGCGGGAGTTGTCGATGGCCGAGGTCGACGCGTTGTCGTGGCAAGAGTTCGAGACGTACATCGCCGATCTGTGTCGGCGGGACGGCTGCACGAAGGTCGTCGTCAGCGGCAAGAGCGGCGACCTGGGAGCAGACGTCGTCGGCTACCTGGCCGACGGCCGCAAACTGGTGGTCCAGTGCAAAAAGTATGCGCCTCACCGGAGCGTGTCCTCGCAGGACATGCAGAAGTTCGTCGGCACCGCCCGTCTCGAACATGGCGCCGACATCGCCTTGTTCGTCACCACCTGCCGCACGTTCACGAAGGCCGCGCTGGGCCTGGCGCTGCGCCAGGACATCGTGGCCCTGCACCGCGACTTGCTGGGCTCCTGGGTCAAAGGCGCTCATTTGGAAACCTTGATCCCGCTGAACGGAAGCGGCGGCGGCACCAGACGACGTCCCACTGCCTGACCGCCCCGGGTCAGGATGCCTGCGCTTGGGCGGGCGCGCCGTCCAGGAAGCCGAGGTGGTCCCCGAAGGAAATCTTTCTCGACCGTCGGCGCCCGGCACGCTGCGCATCGTCGGCTGGTCACGGCCTGGCGCACGTTCCCGAGCCGGACGCCAGCCCGGACGACGCACCAGCCCCGATCGAGGTCGGCCGCGTCCAGCGCCGCCGCGAAGTCGCCGCTACCCACGCGCCCGCGCCTCGCCGCGCCCGCGCCGAGCGCGCTCAGGCGGCCGAAGTGCTGGAGCTGCCGGTCATCGCCTCCGAGCATGAGACGGGCGGTGGGGTGCCGGAGGACCGCTCGCCCCCAGGGAGGCGTTCGGGATGGCTAGGTGTTCTGTCCCGGGAGGTTGTGGACGGGTGAGACACCTTGCGGTGGACACGAAGGGCTTCCCCGTGATGATCATGGTGACACCCGCCGACATGCAGGACCGGGAGGCCACCCGCGAACTGCTCTGGCGCCTCCGCCCCACGCAGCCGCAGGCAACACCGGCACCGCGCTCCGTGCCGACTCAACAGGCACCCCTGCCAGACACCCAGGCTTGGCGGACCCGCGGTCGGCGCACCCCTCCGGCACCGGGTGGCTCACCGTGGGGACGGGGTGCGGGCGGACCGCCCGGGGTGGGGCCCAGGTGCCGTCATCACGAACGCCGCCGAGCCGAACGAGGGCGCCGAAGCCGTACCCGCAGCGGGTTCGTGTCCGGCGGAGGTGACGGCCGGGTGAGTCCACCGGGGGCCGCCCGCCGTGGACCTGCCGCACGGCGAAGGACCAAGCAGACGGCGAGCACGAGGCTCGCTCCGTCCGACGAAAGAGTGAGGATGAGCCGCAGCTACTATTCGATCGCCTTCACCGAGCCGGTCCGCAACGCGCAGGCACAGTACGGCAGCAGGGCCGCTGTCGACCGCGCGGACCGGCATCTCTCCGGCCCGGGGCATCCGGTCGCCGGGGCGGCGGGCGGGGCTCGGCCCCGGACACCGAGGCTGACGGGACCGGTGGACTCGATCAGTTGAAGGACCCCCTGGGTCCCGCTGAGCGAGACTTCATCGCCGGCCGGGACGGCGAACGCGAGGTGCGCGTCGAGGTCAAAGTCTTCGACTGGAACTGCCCTCAGCGCATACCTCCGCGCTACACAGCCGGTGAAGTGGAGTCCGCGCTGCACACACTGCGGAGCCGCATCACGTCCCCCTCCGCCACGCGTACGCCACGCCCGGGGGCATCCGCCGCGCGAACGAGAGGGCGCTGGAGCTGTCCGCGCCGACCGGCCTGGAACACGCCCCCTGCCGCACACCGACGCCACGCGGCCTGCGCCCGTGCCGAAGGCGACAGCGAGCAGGCCTGCCGCCGCACGATCGCCGTCCTGACCGCGCTGCCGGACGGCTACCGCACCGACCATGCCCGCCGACGTACCCAGGACCTGTACAAGGCGGTCCCCTACCCAGTACCGAGCGTGCTATACGGGAACTACGCGACATCCCTCGCTGCCCGAGCCGGGCCGGACTCGTGCCTCTTCCGGGGTCAGTCCGATGCGGGCAGATGCGGGGCTGTCTGTTCCGGTGGGGGCGGTGGCGGGAACAAGCGGTCTTCCAGGGCGGGCAGCCCGAACAGCATGAAGATCAGCATCACCGGGACGAGCAGAGCCATCACGATCACGACGCCTCCCCGCACATCAGCGATCACAGCTGTTGCCTGTCGGCAACCTGGTCACGCTCACCGTGCGGCCGATCGGGGTACGCCGCACATCGGAGCAGGCCCCGACTAGGCCGATCGGGTGAGGTCTGCCCCGTGCGGATGCGCACCCGGGCAGGGGCTGAGATCCTGGCGCCGCCCCGCGCCCCGTCAGGTCCGCCGACGGAGCAGGCCGCGAATCTTGCCGGGCTCCTGGACGTGGCCGTCCTCCGGCTCCGGCGGCCCGGTCCCCACCCAGGCTGCGCAGTTGGTCACCCACGGCGATGTTCCATCCCAGGCCGCCCTGGATCCGGGCTGCCTCGGACAGGCGGTTCCCCAAGCCGCCGTAGTCGAGGTATGCCTCCACCACCCATTCGGCGGCACCGGACAGCAGACCTCCCGCGAGCGCGGCAAACAGCCACGGCCTTCGCCACCTTCGCACGGTCACCATCAGCGCGAACAGCGGAAGGCTGCACCACACCGCGTCGGTCGGCCGCATCCACGCCATCAGCGCAGCGCTCGCCGCCACACCCCACAGCGCGGTCCGGTCGATGACGGCCGATCGTGTACGCGCGAAGTAGCCCGCCCCGGCCAGGGCGCCGATCGATACCCAGTAGTTGGGCATCGCTTGGGGGCCATAGAACAAGGTCACCCAGAGCGTACTGAAGAGTGCCGCACCCAGAGCCAGCACCCGCATCGGGAACACGTTCCGCCAGGCACGGAACGCCATGAAAAGGCCGAGTCCCGACAGAACCGCCAGGTAGACACGCAACACCGGGGTGGACGATGACCACAAGGTGATGGGCACGACAAGGAGGGAGATCCCGCGGGCGCGCGGTGCGCTGAAGAATGCCGGTGGGGCGTGGGAGCTGACCTGGCTGACGTACACGGTCTCATCCCAGCCGAACCCCATCCCCGGCTTCACAAGGGCCCGCGGGCTGCACGAGGCGGACGTCCCGCCCGTACTGGCGGCCCACCTCGATCGGCCGTCTTGGCGGCGCCGATCGAGGAATCCGCTACCTTGCGGGCCATGGTGCTCTTGGCTGCGCACTTCGGCCGGAATTCCTCGACCGGCGATCGCGTCATGGTCGCGGAGACGCGCGTCGCCCACTTGTGGGCGGTGTCCTGCCGCTGCCAATCGGCCTTCACAGAAGACACCTAGTTTCCACACCTCGCGCCCGGCCAAACCGAGGCGAGTTCCTCTACAGGCCGAGTTCGGACAGTCCAGGGTGATCCGCAGGGCGGGGGCCCAGGGGCCAGAAGAACTTGCGTTCCGACTCACTGATTCCCAGGTCGTTGATGCTGGCAATACGCCTTCGCATCAGCCCGTCCTCGTCGAACTCCCAGTTTTCGTTTCCGTAGGAGCGGTACCAGTTACCTGAGTTGTCATGGAACTCATAGGCGAATCGGACGGCGATGCGGTTGCCGCCGAACGCCCACAATTCCTTGATCAGCCGGTAGTCCTTTTCCTGATTCCACTTGCGGGTCAGAAACTCGACGATCCGTTCGCGGCCGTGAAGAAATTCCGCACGGTTTCTCCATTCGCTGTCCGGGGAGTAGGCCAGAGCGACCTTCTCCGGGTCCCGGGAATTCCATCCGTTCTCCGCCCGAAGCACCTTCTCTACGGCGGACTCATGCGTGAAAGGGGGTACGGGGGGCCTGCTCGGCATACCGGGCTCCAAAGAATTGAGGGATGAACCGCGCGCCCAAGGCCGTTCGGAAGCGGCGAGCAGCGCGGCTGCCTGCCGGTCCCCGTTTCGTGGAGGAGCGTCTCGGCCGGCGCGCCTCCACGCACTGACGCTGTACCGGCAGGGACGTCGCGTCGGACGGCCATGGTCTCCACCTGGTGGTCCCCGGTCGACCTGTCGGCTTCTGCGTGGATGTCCGGGGGCCCCGGACTGGTCGAGGCCAGGCGACGGCCGGGCCTTGTCCGATGAAGGCGTGCCGCGAAGCTTGCGGACAGCAGTAGATCACAGGACGCGTGAGGGTCCGCCGACTCCTTCGGCGCACCCTCACGCAAGCACGAGGCTGAACGACCACTTCGAAATCAACCCGGCGGATCGGAGATGAGGCCAGGATCTAGCACGACTGGAAAGAAGAAATCCTATCATTGAGCCCGTCTCCCTTCCCTGCGGGATTCAAGTCATTTATGATCTCACCAGGAACAACCACCAGCTTATGTCCAGAGAAACCCGTATCCCGATAGAAGCAGATCCTGTGATTGGTAGTATTCTTAATATAGGAGATGTTGTCATTGAAAGTAGAGGAAGTCGACACCCCACTACTGATGTCATTGGCCGCGAAAAGATTATTCACGAGGCTGTCGGTTGGAGACGGTATATTCGAGCACAGACCCTTCACATCGGCATCAGTGCAGACCAATACTGTCTCCGCTCCCGAACCGTCGCGGGTTACGATCTTCCCCTTGTCGACCTGCTTGACACCACCGCCCTCACTGGACTGCTTGGCACTGCCGCCACCGTCTGCAGCTCCACAGGCACTCAGAGCCAGAAGGGCGATAGTGGAAATAACTGCACAAGCCGCAAAGCGCGCACGCGACATAAGAGATTCCTTAGAGTGGATGCGTTTATTATGCAGAGCGCGGACGCCACACAAGACGCCTTTGGAGAATTTCGCGGCTCACATGTCGACGGGGTTCAATCAACCCCATCCATAACGAGTCGCTACTGATTTATTTTTTTCCGTCTGCACTGGGTACTACGGCTCGCACGTCGATGGAGTTCAATCAGTTTCTCTGCGCCCAGAACGACGTGCTCAGGCCGTGCCTGCTCGGCGCATGAGTCCGACGGCCGGCCCGTGTCCGGGCCTCGATGCGATGTGAGCCCCCCTGCTCGACGTACCCACCGACGACAACACCCCCACCGGACACACAGCAGGCCACTCCCACCTGGTCATCCGCCGTCACCGCTGCACTCGCGCTGCCTTCCCTGCCCTGCGCGGCACCGCGGGCCGTGAGCTACAGCGAACGTCACAACGCACATGGCACGGGCAGTGAGCTTTTCAGCGTTGACGTTCCAGGGTGAGGACGGCAGCGGCGATGACCGTCATGCGACTGGGGCTGCAGCGGGCTCTGCGGAAGACGTCTGATCGGCGTAGTCGCCCAGGAGCCGGCCGCGGGAAGCACGGCCTCGGCGACGCCCTCGGTCCTGGCGCGCACCGGGCGCCCAGCGAGCAGAGCCAGGACCGGTCATCGCCGCGATCACGCGGCTCCCCGACGCCGAGAAGAAGGACGGGAGCATCCGCGCGGGCGCCGATCCCGGCGACTTCCCTCAACTCACCGACGCGCTGTGGCGTGCCGTGACCGGCCCCGACGACCGGGCACCCCACATGCTCGCGCTGATCCTGGAGGGACTGCGCACACACCGAGCGGGTGGCCTGAGGTGGACCGTTCGCCTCCGTGTGCTCCGTTCGACAGCCGCCTACGGCCGGAGCCCCGCAGACAATTCACTCCAGATTCGGCTTGATCGAAATTGAACTGCGCACGCGATCACAGCCGTTGTCGAGCACGAACAGATCCACGCAGGGCTCCCGGCACGGGTGAGCGTGCCGGCCCCAGCCCGGCGAGGCCGCGCGGTCACGGTCGTAGGAAAAGGTGGGAACGATGAGCGGGAACGCGGGTGACTCCGGAGGGGGGACCGACTCCGACGGCATGGGCACCGCCGTGAAGGCCGGGATGGCGGTCGGCGGTCTGGGATGCCTGATGTCCCCCGTCGCCATGACCGTGGCGATCTCCTCCGTGTTCGTGATCGGCGGCTTCGGAGTCCTGTTCGCGCCGCTGATCGCGCTGATCCTCTTCTTCACCGGAGGAGGGGGCGGCGGGGGTGACGGTCGTGGTGAGGCACCCGACCCCGTCGAGATCGCCGGGATCATCCAGGGCGACGGGAGCG
This sequence comes from Streptomyces sp. NPDC004542, assembly GCF_040610035.1. NCBI lineage: Bacteria > Bacillati > Actinomycetota > Actinomycetes > Kitasatosporales > Streptomycetaceae > Streptomyces > Streptomyces sp. NPDC004542. The sequence goes on along the minus strand of NZ_JBEXLP010000032.1, from coordinate 32,888 downwards.
GCGAGTTCGACCCGAAGTCGGTGCCGGAGGGCATAGCCGACCCGATCATCGAGGCTGGCTCGCTCTGTCCCGACATCGGTCCGGTCGTCATCGCCGCCCAGATCGACCAGGAATCCGGCTTCCAGGGCGACAAGACCGGCCGCGAGGGCGAGCAGGGCGTGTCCCAGTTGCCGCCCGACGTGTTCACCCGCCTCGGCAAGGACGACGACGACAACGGCGAGACCTCGGCGCTCGACGCCGCCGACTCGATCCTGGCCCAGGGCCGTTTCATGTGCGAACTGGCGGACAAGATGCGGCCGTTGGCGACCACAGAACCACTCGGCGATCTGGTGAGCCTGACCCTGGCGGCCTACGACGCCGGACCGGAGGCGGTACTCGACGCCGGCGGCGTCCCCCGGACCAACGCCTCCCAGACTTACGTCCTCGCGGTCCGGGCCAAGTTCGCGATCTACGAGGGTGCAGTGCCCGCGTCACCGCCGGCTCAAGACACCGACGGACAGTGAGAACCGTGTTCCAACTGGAACAGCGCGGCACGCAGCCCGCATCGACCGGCTCGGGCGCCGTCATCGAGGCCGCCGCTCCGGCCAGGGACGACACCGAGCGGGGTGACCGTCCCGGGGTCGGGCCCCGCGGAGACCGTTTCGGGGGCGGTCCGGTCCCCGTCTTCATCACCACGGACGGCACCGTGGCGGTCAACGGCGAGGTCATCGCCACGGGCGCTACGGGCGGCACCGCCCAGACTGCCGTACTCGACCATCTGCACGAGCATGCACGGGCCCTGGGTGCGCCCGTCGAGGCGTCGGTCTTGGACGAGCAGCGACGCACGGTACTGCGGATCCAGGTGCGGGAGGACGGGGCGAGCGAGCTTCTTGAGGATTCGCTCCCCTTCGACGAGCCCAAGGCCCCGTCCACGCATCCGGGCCCTGCCGGGCCGCAGACGCTACCCGCGCCGGAGCCGGTCTCCGCACCGGAGGAGCTGGCCGCTGCGGTGGCGCTGATCTGCGAGACGGTCACCAGCGGCGAGTTGACATCGGCCAAGCTCCATACGGCCGCGCTGCAGAAGCAGTCGGCCCGCCGTTTCGGCCCTGAGCACCTCTACACGCTGGAGGCGCGCACCTTCGAGGCATATGTGGCGCATCTGATGGGCGACCACATCACGGCGGCCACACTCTGGCTCCAGGTGGCCGAGCTACGGCATCGGCGGGACGACGTCCGCGCCCGTGAGGACGTCGAACGTGCCGTCGCCAGCTGGCAGCTGGTTGTCTCCCCGTTCACCGCCGTACCGCTCGGAAGGCGGCTGCTGGCGCTTTGGGAGCAGATCGGCGCGGCCGAGGAGGCACAGCACTACCAGGCGGCCGAACATCGCCTCGCATCGCTGTCCCAGGTAGCCCCGCCCGCTTTCGCTGCGTCCCTGGTCGTCATGGACTGAACTGCCGACCGATCCTTCCCGTTGCCAACCTCGGCACCAAACCGTGGAGGCGGAGTAGCCATGGACCACGTCCTATTTTCGGTATACGCGGCGGCACTTCTCGTGTGCTCGTTCGGCCTCATCGCCGGCGGAGCGCAGAACTCCGGGCAGTCCGCCGGCAAGGCGTCCGTGAAGTGGACCTGCCTGCCCACGCTCAACCCGGACGGGCCGGACCACGGGACCGAGGAGAAGATCTCGTCCTGGCAGCCCGCGGCGCGTGCCGACGTCGTGCCGATTCACTCCAACTGAGCTGCGGCTCTGAAAGATTTCCATGGACTACTTCAGGCAGCCGATCCGCCCCGATCTCCTTCCCGACTACGGCAGTTCCACTGCCTCGGAACCGGATCCGGACCTCGACCCGGACGACGATTCCCTGGCCGACGCGAACTTCGGGGAAACGAGCCGCCCACGCTTTCGGGTGCGCCTCCGCTTCCCGCGCGCCACACGCACTCGGAGCACTCCCTTCTCCTCACGCGCCCCGAGCCTCTCCCGCCCACCGCTCCATCGCCGACTCGGGCTCGACAAGAAGTCCTTGGCGGTCCTCGCCGCAGCGGTGGCACTCGTCGCCGGAACGGTGACGGCATACACCCTGTCGGGTGAGGACCGGACCGTCGCCGACGGTCTGCCTCCGTCGTCGACCGTCACCACCTTTCCGGCGTTTCCGACCGCGAGTGTGATGCCGCCCGCGGATGCCGACGAGCAGCCCGACGGCGGAGTGATCCGTGCGCCGGAACTGCCGGAGGGCGAGGACGCGGACTCCGGTGCCGGCTCGGACACGGACACGGTCGCGGCGCCGCCGGAGGAGGACACAAGCACGGAGCAGCCGAACGCGACGGTTTCCTCACCGGCGGCGCAACGGCGTCAGGGATCCGGTCAGGGGGCCCGTACGGCGACCGCACCGGTCCGGGGCTACGTGATCACCGCCGCCTACGCCCAGTCCGGCAACTGGTCCACGGGCCATCACACCGGCGTCGACCTGGCGGTACCGGTCGGTACTCCGGTGGTCGCGGTACGGCCGGGAATGGTGTTGATGTCCGCCACCGACGCCAGCTACGGCCACTACGTACTGATCATGCACGCCGAGCACGAGTACACCCTGTACGCTCACCTCTCCCAGCGGGAAGTGAAGCAGGGGGCGACCGTATCGGCCGGGCAGCGGATCGGGCTCTCCGGGGCCACCGGCCATGTGACCGGACCCCATCTGCACTTCGAGGTTCGGACGAGACCGGTCTTCGGCTCGGACATCGATCCGGCCGCGTATCTGGCCGCTCATGGAGTGCGCCTCTGACCACGCTTCGTACGTCGGAGGCGATCGCCGAGTACCGCAACGCCATCGCCCTCGACCGAGCCTACGGCAGCCCGCCTGCTACGCCGTCAGCACGCTCGTACGCCTCGCCGACACCTACGTCGGCGTCGGCGACCTGGACTCGGCACGCACCGTGTGGACGGAAGCGCTGAGCATGACGGAGTCGCTGGGGCACCCCGGCGCCGATACGTCATGCCAAGCTCCCGGAAGTCTCCTCTCCTTCAGAAACGGAGTGAACTCTATTGAGCTCCCGTCCGTCGTTTCGTAGGACAGCGCAACACCTCACGGAATTCGACGAACGAGGAATAATGTCCACACCACCTGAATTGTACGGCCCGGGATCGAAGCAACGGCACCAATCTCTGCATACTGTGGCGACAGAGACTCCGCGGGGGTACACGGGAGTCCAGGCCTCTATCTATCTGAACGCAAGTACCACGCCCCACCTCACGTCCTCTACGTTCTTGAGCAGCGTCCGAGCGGATAGCAGGAGCAGGTACGCGCTCCACGATGACAAGAGGGCCGAAGTCGCGCGCTCCAGAAACGACGCGGAAGTGCACGCTCTGGACTGGGCTTACAGGGCGGCCGATTCCTTGCACCGGCAAGGGACGAACGTGAACGCGATCGTCGTGGACATGTCGGTGAACCAGGGCGCCTGCAACGGGTGCAAGGTGAGGCAGCAGCTGTTCGCGAACGATCTAAAAAAACTCTTCCCCAGCGCCGATGTGAGGGTGAATGCGAACTACTCGTCCCGTCAGCCGGCGGTTTCCGGCCGCAGCGGCACTTCGGTGTACGGGTACAAGAAGGCCACACCCATGGATAGTGCGGCCGGCGCGCAGATCCATCCGGGTGCCAGCAGCAATCAATACCATCAGTATGCGCACAAGCCCAACGGGCGCGACGGTTGGGTGCCAAACATCAGCAACATCCCTCCTGTGCCCACGAACTGGAGATCAGACGCGGACTCGCCGCATGTCAGCCCTAGCGACAGCCCCAGCGCTGAACAGGAGTTGAAGCACGCGGAGCAGGCCGTGACGATGGCCGAGAACAAGGCCAATAAGTGGAAGATCGCAAAGGAAAACGCCGAGCGGGAGCTCAACAACGCGTCGACCATGCACGGACAAAAGTATGAGGAAGCCTACACGCGTATCGCCGCGGCGAACCCACTCACCGCCAGGGACAGGACGCCGGAGGATTATCGGGAACGTATCAGGAAGCAGGCTGAAAGCGTTACCCATATCTATAAACGCCCGGTGGAGGAGGCCACTGCCAAGCTGCGTGAAATGCAGAGGGGGCTCGGGGAGGCCCAGCGCCACGTGCACGCGGCCAAGGACGACCTGACGAGGGTGATGCAGCAGCAGGCGGCGGCCGGCAAGCCGTTCAACGCCTCTACGAGCACCTCAACGCAGACGCAGCGCAGGTGAGGTTCGCCCTGCTGCACAGTCGCGTTTGTCATATCGGGTGGCCACCGCGTGGAACTCCTTCCACCGCCCGCGTCACCGCAGTCGGCGCGGTTGTCCCGACTGGAGTCCGCCTTGTCGCCGCGCACCCGGTCCGGCCTGTTTCGGCAGGCGACCGGGTCTGCGGCACAGGGGCCGTAAGCCGTCCAGCGCCGGGGTGACCATCGGGCTGTCACCCCGCTGACCGGGCGAGGCCGACCAGTGCGGCCGGCGGGCCCAGCTGCCGCAGAGCAGACGAACCTCGCTGGTCAGCCCGCCCCGTAGGCACCCCAAAGCCTCACGCCCCTCTGCCTCCTTCCGCCCCCGCGCCCGTCTCTTTGCGGGTGGCAGGACGGCCGCTTGCGGGACGCCCCGGCCGCGTGCTGACGCGCCCGGCAGGAAGCCGAGTCGATGTTCACGGTCCACTCCTGCCGGGACACACGGCCGGCGAGCGCTCCGTCCGGATCACCAGCATCCGCCTCGATCTGCAACTCCGTGAGGACAGCCTTCGAGATGCCGTCGGCCGACCAGCGGCGATGACGCACACAGACAGTCCGCCACAAACCGTACCGTTCCGGCAAGCCAAGCCAAGACACGCCGGTCCGGGCCCAGACACAGCACCCCGCTGATCACCACGATGATCCTCGCACGGCCCGCCCGGCCTGCCGCCGCCGGGCAAGAACGGCCCAGTCCCCCGCTACTGCGCGTCCGCGCGCTCATCCCACCGCACCAGGCGCCGATGGGCAGCGCGGCCGAACGGCGCTCGCTTCCGAGCGCAACGCCGCCGAGCACGCCCTCGCCATCCGTTCGGCACCAGGCCGTGCTGCCCTGGTGCATCGTCGGCACACTCACTCACCAACTGCGCCGCCCCGACGCCGATCGCTTCTGGGAAATTGAACTCGCGCGACGGACTCCGCCGTAGAAGCAATTGACCGAGTAGTCATGGATTCTATAAGAGGTGACCCGGTGACAGATGAAAAGATCGAGGAGAACGCCAGAATCGTGGCCTTCTTGGCCCGGTTCTACGACTGTCTCGTCGACAAGCGGGAGCTTGTCGACGGGCACGGGCGACCTCTCAGTGACGGCGAGATCACCAAAGTACTGGCGGAGGCCGGTCTGGCCGAGGAGCACAAAGTCGCGCCTCTGCTTGGAGAGATCAAAGCGCGGGTGGCCAACGGAGCCGATCCGGAGCTCATTCGGCATCGCGATTGGATGCTCCAGGCCGAGTACGCCGAGCGCCACGAGGGGGTGCCTGCCTCCGGCAGGGCGGAAGCTGCGAGCTTCCTCCGCCAGTATGCCGATCACTACCTCATCGGGCTCGAGCGTGCTCGCAGCCTGTGCGTCGGTCCTCGGGTCACGACTGGTTACGCGACGCCCGCGCAGTTGGAGGCAATCGAGAAGTCGCTGCACAAGCAGATGACGACGCTGGGCGTGCAAGGCTTCGCACAGCCTCTGGTGGCCGAGTCGCGTATCACTCAACTAGCACTAGCACGACGCCGGGCCGAGATGGACGCGGCGCACGAACGGCAGACGGCCGCGCACCAGCACGAGGAGGCGGCAGCCTGGCGCCAGCAGGCGGAGGCGGTTCGCCGGCAGCAGGCGGAGACGGACCGCCGGCAGCTGGCGGAGATGGCTCGCCGGCAGCAGGTCTCAGCGAATTACCAGCAGGTCCCAGCGCATCACCAGCAGGTCGCCGCCGCGTATCCGCACGCACACGCCGCCTACCGGCCAGGCGGAAGCTATCCCGGCAACAGCGTCTTCGCGGCCACAGCCAGGCCCGCTGCCCCGCCACCTCGCCCCGCCGCACCACACCCCACGATGTCTCACTATCCGTCGGCCTACGCCCACCCGGTGGCTCACATTCCCACAACCGTCCGCGCCCCACAGCCGACGGCTCCGTACGGGGTGCCGTACGGGGTGCCGTGGGGAAGCGCGTACGGCACCCAGCAGGTTCCCGCGCCTGACCAAGGGCACGGCCCCAAGTCGGCCCGTTAACGCCCGCTCGCCGCAGCGAAGTTGTCTCCTGGCGGCGAGCTCCCTGCCTTCGACGCGGGCACGTCCGTGGACATGCGTTCCGGTGCGGGAGTCGCCGCAGGCGCCACCTGGGTGCGTGGCGCCACGGACTCGCCTGTCAACCGAGCCAACGGCTGTCGGCGTTGGCGAGCAATTTCCGTGTCGGAAGCCGCCCATTCTTGAGGCGTACGCCATTCTTGGGACGTACGCCATTCTTGCCCGCTGCCACGGGTGACGTCTGACATTCGGTCCTCCGGTGATGAGAATCTGTCGAAGAGAGAGAAGGAAGGCGCATTGCTTCCCACCGAGCACTACGGAGCAGCCACACTTCTCAGTTCACGGGATGCCGAGCTGCTCTTTGTGTTCCCCCGCCTCAAAATGGTGGGCGAACGTTGGACGTCTTCCCAGCCGGAGGTGACGACCGGCGCGGCGAACCCGGTCCGGCCGCGGTCTTCGGCAGAGACGCCGGCGGGCGCCGGAGGGGTCGGGAACGGCGATCAGCGCCCTCGCGTGCCGCGGGGGTCGCGCGCCTGCCGGGAGTAGGCCGAAGGAACACCCTGCAGAGGGCGACGGCCCGCTTCAGGCGCCGGAGTTCTCGTCGGCGAGGAGCTCCTCAGCCCCGCCACCGCTGCCGTACTCGCATTCACGTCCGCGGACGTGGGGACGGGCGCCGTACTCGGTCCGGACGGGAGTAGACGTACGAAATCACGCAGTCGCATCCCGCCCGCGGAGACTCGACCGCGGGCTTCCGCTACCGAGGCACGCATTTCCTGCAAGGCGCTTCCCAGTACCTGGGTATGCTGCACCAGTTCAGCTGTCAGTTGACCGAGCACCGCGTGATCAAGGTTCGCCTGAATCGTCCCTGCAACGCGAGTATTGATGTCATCCAGATTCCTCCGAGCGTCCTGGTAGTGCGAATCCAGCACATTGATGGAAGACCCCAGGGACTCTGCGAGCTCCCGCCGCCTGGACTCGCCCGGACCGCCTGGACCACGGCTCCCTGTCAGCCTCTGAAACTCAGCATCCCGTTCCTGACCGGCCATGCCCATCTCTTTCCGGCACTCTGCGATCATATTCACGTATTCCCTATGGGCTGCGGCGAATCGCTGTTGTGCAACGTAATCGAGAAGGAACCCTCCTGCTTGTGCGAAAAGGATGGAGGGTGCCTCTTTGGAGTTGGCCTTGCCGACGCGAGAACCCAGCCTCTTCCAGAGGGGCGAGGTACGTTTCTTGTCAGTCATGCGGGCGGCCAGTCCCTCGGCCACGAACCACATTCTGTCGTCCGGGATGACGAACTTCCTCGCGAACAGTTCGGTCACGGACAGTCTGTCAGGACGACTGCTGTAGGCGAACACGGCGGCGACGAGTTCAGCTTCGGTGGCCATCTCTCCCCCTTCCCCCCGGAGGGAACCCTTCGTCCCCGGCGGTCCCGAGGCTCATGAGGTGCTACGCCGCAGGGGCCAAGCCGGTTCAAAGCGCGCTGCGCACGGCGCATGGACAGGTCGTCAACGGGGTCTGTACAGGCGGCTGTCTGTCTTGATCAGGCAATGGCCCCCGCTGGACCCGGCGGGCGATGCCGACGTTCCGCACCAGAACCCCGATCACGATGAACACGCCTGACGCGGCCCTCGAAAACCCCGCGCCCGGTTCCTCCGAGTTCGACCCCCGCGCATTCGGTACGACCCTGCTGAAAGCCCTCATGGCCGAGCACTCCCCGGCTGTGATCGCCTACGCGGAGAAGCTCCTCCGAGACCACCACCTCGCCGAGGACATCGCCCAGGAGGTATTCCTCCGGGCCTGGCCGCACACGGAGCGGCTCTGCTCCACCGCGGGTTCCATATGCGGCTGGCTGCTGACCCATACCCCCCCCCCCCCACCGTCATCGACCGGTCACGCAGTTCCATGGCCCGCAATGAGGTGGTCGAGGCCGACGAGATGCTCGGGGAGAGCGACCGGAAGGCGACGCTGCCGGACCACGCCGATTCCGTCGCCACCTCCATGGAGACCCTCAGCCTGCTGCACGGCCTCTCCCCCGCACACCGGGAGGTCATTCTCCACCCCTATATGTTCGAGCACGGTGTGCGGGAAACGGCCGAACGGTGCGAAGAAGGTGCTCACCGCGATGACCCGAACCGGCTCCGGAACCGTTGGTTCTTATATGTATCGCATGGAATGGACCGCACTTATGGAACTGCTGCTCCGCCGCCGCGTGGCCGCCCAACGGGAGAACCTCCGCGCGGGCGCTGCGTCCGCGCACGACTGGCGGCGGGCCCGGGCCGCCGCCGAGGCCGCGGTCCGGCACGCGATAAGGCGCCACGAACGCGTGGTGCTGGTCTCGGACGTCGTGCGCCAGGCCGAGGAGCAGTTCATGCTCCAACTGCCGCTCCATATGGCCTCGCTGGTCCTCGGGGACCGGATCGCCGCGCACCGCGGGTTCATGACCGACGCGTCGGACCACTGAACAGCGCCCGTCGGCAGCCTACTTGGGGCGGCGCGGCCCCGAAGATACAGGCCAGGCCGATCACCCCCCTCCGCCGGGGAAGGGTGAACTCATCCTCCGCAGTGGGCCGTAGGTGTCGGTACAAGGCACCCGATCTCGACGGAGCGCATGGTGAACCACACGTACCCCCGACGCCAGTCACCGACGGAGCGCCAACTCGGTTTTTTACGACGGGACTTCGTGACCGTCTTCGGTCTCGCCGCCCTAGGACTGCCGCTGCTCGAAGCCTGTGGGTCGGCCTCGGGCAGACCAGCGAAGGCCGCGGACGACGGGGGTGCGACGGTCGGCGCGCAGCCCCGCGTGCGGGCGTCGCAGGCGGCGTCTCCGGGGCGCGGGGTGCAGCGGACCTCGTTCCCGATCACCGCGGTCGGCATCACCTGGACCGGCTCCCCGCGTGGTGTGCGGCTGCGGTTCATCGACCGGAAAGGCCAACCCGGTGCCTGGCAGGCCGTCGGCGCCGGGTGCCCGTGCGGCAAGGATCCCGCCCCCGGGACCGTACGCACGAAGTCGGCCACACCGCCGAACCGGGCACTCGTACCGGCCCAGGGGAGCTACGGCTACCAGCTCGACGTCGACTTCGGGGTGGAAGTCATCGAGGCGATCGCCATCGACGCCGGGAGCGGGAGCAAGTACCGCCCCTCACCGTCGAAGAGCGCGGCCGCGAAAACGCCCGACGCGTCCGGGACCGCTCCGGCGTTTCCACCGTCCGGTGTGGTCCTCCGGGCCGACTGGGGCGCCGACGAGGCGAAGCGGTTCACCGCGGACGGCAGCGAATCGTCACCTACCCGGTTCACCGAGGCCCAAATGGTCACCGTGCACCACACCGCCACACCCATGGACGACCCTGACCCCGCCGCGACCATACGCGCGATCTACGAGCAGCACGCCGTCTCCAACGAATGGGGTGACATCGGCTACCACTTCCTGATCGACAGTCGGGGCACGATCTACGAGGGCCGGTTCAGCGGCACGGACGGCATTCCCGCGCACAACGCACGCGACGAGGTCGTCACCGGCTTCCACACCTTCGGCTTCAACCCCGGGAATATCGGTATCGCCCTGCTGGGCGACTTCAGCAAGGAGAAGCCGACATCCCGGATGCATGGCTCGCTGGTCGAGCTGACGGCCTCCCTCGCGGCACGGCACAAGCTCGACCCGCTGACCGACATCACCTACACCAGCCCCACCAGCGGCAAGTCCACCGGCGGCCCGGCCCTCGGCGGCCACCGCGACTGGACGTCCACGGAGTGCCCGGGGTCGGCGGCGTATCTGGACTTGTCGGCAGTACGGGAGAGGACGGCGCACCTCGCCCGCTGAGCACGGTTCTGGGTTCTCTGCACCTTCGCGTTCCTCGGCACCGCCTGGGCGTGTGCGTGGACAGGGGTGCAGGCACAACCGTCCGCTGTCCCGCCGAGTCCTCACTCCGGCGGCCCGAGTGCCCCGTCAGGCTGGTGGAACGGCATCCTGCCCGACGCTGCCGGCTGCTGGCCGAGTGGCCGGAAGAGGCCTGGGCTCCCACCGACTACTGGCTGTCCGGACTGCCGGCCGACACGACGATCGCCGACCTGGTCCGCCTGGCCAAGGTCTGCCGGCGCATCGAGCACGACCACCGAGAGCGCAAACACGGCCTGGGCCTGGACCACTTCGAAGGCCGTTCCTGGCCGGGCCGGCACCACCACGCCACCCTCGTGACCACAGCACCGCAGCAACACCCGCCGGTCCGACTTCCGGACCAGGGAAAGGAGTAGGTATGGCGGGACATGACGTCGGTGCCACCGGTCGATGCCAGTGAAACCGGGGCGCCTCGGCAGGTGTCGGTCGGGTAGCGGGTGGGCCATGTCGAGTCCTGAGTCAGACAGGGTGGGGGCTTCCGGTCACGCCGTCAGCCCCCTGAACCACTGAGCTGACAGCCTGTTGCCGCGCCGCGTTCTGCGGTCGGACGAGTGCGCAGGAGGCCGCGGTGCTCCGGGTTCGGGTTCGGGTGTGCGCGTCACGTCACCGCCGGACCCGGTCCGGGCTCCTCTATCGGGGGCGACTCCTTCGGCCGGTGCTGGCCCGGCTTGCAGCCCGCGAAGATGCCCGAGGGGTCGCGCAAGGTGTTCATCACCGGGGTCAGGTAGTCCCGGTGCCACATAGCGGGTCCGGTCAGCAGCGCGCTGGTCCCGGTGCAGTCCTGCCAGGCCATCCAGAGGCCGTAGAGCTGCGCGATGGCTTCCATGTGTTCGTACCAGCGCGGGCACCAGGGGGCGGTGGACGATATCTCGCGGCCGTAGACCGGCAGGAGCAGTCCGTGCACCCAGAGCGCGAGGCCGGAGACAGCGGCGTCGAAGTCCGCACCCGCCTTGTAGAGGACGAAAGGCGGGACGTCCTCCGAGGGTTCGGCCTCGGGCGCGGGGGCAGCCACCGGCTCCCCGGCAGGGTCGATCGGGGGAAGGGGCGGGGAATCGGTGGCTACGGCTGCCTCGTCCCCCGGACCCTCTGAGCCCCCTGGGTCCCCCGGGGCTCCCGAGTCCCTCGCGTTCTGGACCGAGGCGGTGCGCACCCAGCCCTCGGTGTCCGGTGCCCAGTTCTGCTCGCTCTGGTGCGGCACGTCCGGTGCCGGCGTTCGTGTGGTCTCCACGGAAACCACCTACGGTTGCCGCCGCTCGCACAGTTCAGCCAGGAGCCGCTGATACCGCCGTCAAGGGCCTGGGGCCGTCTCCATGAGGCTGTGCTGCACCGCTTGGATGACGCCGGTTTCTCCGGCGTCACCCGCGTCGTCCTCGACATCACTCACCTCAGGGCGAAAAATGGGGTGAACACACAGGTCCGACTCCCGTGGGACCGGAGCAGGCCGGGTTCCGGGATGCACGTTCTGTCGGACGCGAACGGACTGCTTCTCCCCCTGACTCGGCCATACGGGCACCGGCCGTGTGGGATTTCACCGTGTTCCCGGCGAGGAGGTGACGGTGTCACCGAGGAACGACTTCCATCCGTCGTGCGGCTCCTGTCCGACGCCGAGCGTGCGCAGCTTGGCGAGGACCTCGGGCTTCTGGACGTCCATCCAGTCGGTGAACTGCCGGAAGGAGACGAGGCGTACGTCCGCGCCCTTCTCCTTCTCCGCCGCAATGTGCTTGAGCGCCTGCTCGACGGCGTCCATGTAGATGCCGCCGTTCCACTGCTCGAAATGGTTGCCGATGAAGAAGGGAGCACGATTGGTCTCATAGGCGCGCTGGAAGCCGGATATGTACGCCTTGGCCGCCTGAGTGCGCCAGCCCGGGTAGTTGGAGGCAGGCGCGTTGGTTGACCTTCCCCGCCGCCCGTGAGCACCAACGGTGCCATCCCAGCATCGGCACGGACGGTTACACACTCACTGCCTGATCCACGTCCTTCCCTTCACAAGAGCCGCACCCGCGTGCCGGCAGGCAGGCAGGCAGGCAGGCAGGCAGATGGGACGACGGTTCGCAGGACGCGTCACATGCTTTCGGCCCGCAGCGGCAGGCCGAGACGATTGGCGAGTTCGGGCACGCCGATTCCAAAGGTCTCCCGCACTCTGACACCGTGCGGCGTGATGTCAAAGACGGCGAGATCTGTGTAGACGCGGTTCACGCAGGCGAGCGCGGTGAGAGGGTAGCTGCATTCGCCGACCAGCTTGGGTGCTCCGTCGCGGGTGAAGAGGTTCATCATCACGAAGACCTTCTTCGCCCCGATCGCCAGGTCCATGGCACCGCCGACCGCGGGGATGGCGTCGGGTGCTCCGGTGTGCCAATTGGCGAGGTCTCCTCGTGCGGAGACCTGGAAGGCTCCGAGGACGCAGATGTCCAGATGACCGCCGCGCATCATGGCGAAGGAGTCCGCGTGGTGGAAGTAGGCGGCGCCGGGCAGTTCGGTGACGGGGACGTTGCCGGCGTTGGTCAAGTCCTGATCGGCCTGGTCGTCGAGGGCGGCAGGCCCCATGTTGAGCATGCCGTTCTCGGTGTGCAGAACGACGCCGGAGCCGGTGGAGAGGTGGTCGGCCACCAGGGTCGGCTGGCCGATGCCCAGATTGACGAAGGCGCCCTGCGGAATGTCACGGGCGATCAGGGCGGCGATGTCGTGCTTGTCCAGCGGGTTTCGGCCCCTGGTCGCGGGAGATGTCCGGGTCATGAGTGATCAGCCACCTGCACCACACGGTCGACGAAGATACTGGGGGTCACGACGCTCTCCGGATCGATATGTCCCGTCTCCACGACCTCGCGGACCTGGGCGACCACGGTGGTCGCCGCGGTGGCCATGACGGGTCCGAAGTTTCGGGCGGTCTTGCGGTAGACCAGGTTGCCCATGCGATCGCCGCGATAGGCGCTGATCAGCGCGATGTCTCCATGGATGGGGTATTCCAGCACATGGGGACGGCCCTTGATCTCACGCACTTCCTTGCCTTCCGCCAGGAGGGTGCCGGCACTGGTCGGGCAGAAGAAGGCGCCGATACCGGCTCCGGCCGCTCTGAGCCGTTCCGCCAGAGTCCCCTGCGGAACCACCTCGAGTTCGATCCGGCCGGCCCGGTAGAGGCCGTCGAACACCCAGGAGTCGGCCTGTCGAGGGAAGGAACAGATCACCTTGCGGACCCGCCCCTTGGCCAGCAGCGCCACGAGGCCCGTGTCGCCGTTTCCTGCGTTGTTGGAGACGACCGTGAGGTCCTGGGCCCCCTGCCGGATCAGAGCGTCGATCAGCGCCACCGGCATGCCCGCCATGCCGAAGCCTTGGACGAGCACTGTGGAGCCGTCCTGGATGTCCGCGACGGCCTCGTCGGCGTGCGCGCACAGCCGGGCGGTCATCGGCTGCTCCCGGCGACGTTCTCCAGGACGACCGCGAGGGCCTGGCCGACACCGATGCAGATGGCCGCGACGCCCCACCGCTTGTCGGCTTCCTGCAGACGGCGGGAGAGAGTGCCCAGGAGGCGTCCGCCGGACGCGCCGAGGGGATGACCGAGCGCGATGGCACCGCCCTTGGCGTTGACGATCTGGGGGTCGACGTCCCATGCGTCCACGCACGCCAGTGCTTGGACCGCGAACGCCTCGTTGAGTTCGACGGCGTCGATGTCGGCCCAGGAGATGCCCGCACGCTTCAGTGCTCTGTTCGCAGCCTCGACGGGCGCGTATCCGAACATCTGCGGCTCCAGGGCGGACACCCCGCGGCCTGCGATGCGGGCGAGTGGGGTGGCCCCGATGTACTCGGCGGCCGAGCCCGAGCCGAGCAGGACCGCGGAGGCGCCGTCGCTCAGTGGCGAAGCGTTCCCTGCCGTGATGACGCCGTCGGGGCGGAAGGAGGGCGTGAGTGCGGCGAGCTTCTCCATGGTGGAGCCGGGGCGGATGCCCTCGTCGCGCTCCAGGACGGTGCGTCCGCCGTCTTGGACGGGGACGACCAGGTCGTCGTAGAAGCCCGCGTTCCAGGCGTCGTCGGCGAGGCGGTGGGAGCGGACGGCGAAGGCGTCCTGGCGCTCGCGCGAGATGGCGAAGCGGTCGGCGAGCTGTTCGTTTGCCTCGCCCAGGGAGACCGTCCACTCCTTGGGCATACGCTCGTTGACCAGGCGCCAGCCGAGCGTGGTGGACACCGCGGTCAGGTTGCCGGCCGGGAAGGCGCGCTCGGGCTTGGGGAGGACCCATGGAGCGCGGGTCATCGACTCGACGCCGCCGGTGAGGACGATGTCCGCGTCGCCGCTCTCGATGGCCCGGGAGGCGGTGAGGACGGCGTCGAGAGACGATCCGCACAGGCGGTTGACAGTCGTTGCGGGTACCGAGGTGGGCAGTCCGGCCAGCAGGACGGCCATCCTGCCGACGTTGCGGTTGTCCTCGCCCGCGCCGTTGGCGTTGCCCCAGACGACGTCGTCGATGCGTCCGGGTTCGAGTGCGGGGGTCTTGGCCAGCGTGCCGCCGATGATCTGTGCCGCGAGGTCGTCGGGCCTGACGTGGGAAAGTGCTCCGGAGAAACGGCCGAAGGGGGTTCGCGCCGCCGAGTACAGGTAGCTGTCGGTCACGCTTTCAACCGTAGGAGCGGGGCTTCAGCGCGTCCAAGACACAGTCTGCATGAGTTAATAACGTGAGCTTATAAAATGAGGGTGTGGAGCTGCGTCAGATCAGGTATTTCATCGCGCTGGCCGAGGAACGACACTTCGGGCGGGCGGCCGGCCGTCTGCACGTAGCACAGCCGGCCCTCTCCCAGCAGATCAAGCAGCTGGAAATGGATCTCGGAACCCCCCTGTTCAACCGCTCGACCCGGCATGTCGCCCTCACGGAGGCGGGACACCGGCTCCTCGAGTACGCCCGCACCCTCGTGGCGGAAGAGGAGCGCGCCCGCCGGCACATGACGGAGCTGGCCACCGGCCGCGCGGGGCGGGTCTCGATCGGCTTCATCGGCACCGCCACCTACGACCTCCTGCCGCAGGTCGCACGCACCGTCCGGGCCCGGCTCCCCGACGTCACCATGGACCTGCGCGGCGAACTTCTCACCCCCGACCTGCTGGCCGGCCTGCTCGCCGGCACCTACGACCTCGCCGTGCTGCGCGGGCCTGTGGACCACGAGGACATCAGCATCACCCCCCTGCGCTCGGAGTCCCTGGTAGCCGTACTACCCTCGCACCATCCCCTCGCGGCCCGGCGGCGGATCTCGCTCGAGGCGTTGGCCGACGAGCCGTTCGTCATCCATCCCTCGCGATCCTCCATACACGGCAGCGTTCTGGCCGCCTGCCGGCACGCCGGTTTCCAGCCCACGTCGCTGACCGAAGTCGGGGAGACGGCGACACTGGTCGTCTTCGTGGCAGCCGGACACGGTGTGGCACTCGTGCCCGCACCGGTACAGAGCCTGCAACTGGCCAGCGTCGTCTATGTTCCTCTCGCCAGGAAGGAGTCCGTCGATCTCGTCCTGGCGCGCCGCGTCCGATGCTCCACCCCCGCGACCGAGCAGGTTGCCGCACTGATCAAGACGAGCATCGACGACCTCGGCCACGACACGACACGGCCCTCTACGCTGACAGGATGACGAGCGGCATGAGGAGCGCTTTGGTGCGCTTCCACACCAACAGCCTCCCCGAGGCCGACCGCATCGCCCGGTGGGAGGAACACAACGCCGAGGCTTTGATCGGGCTGCGCTGCCGATCACTGCACGACACCGCGCTGGACGCCACGGAGATCAACCTCCAGCTTCCCCGAATGCACCTCGCGCGGGTCCTCGGCACCCCGCACGTCGTCGAGCGGCCTCAGTCGGAGATCCGTCGCGTTCCTTCGGACTCCGTGGCCTGCTATCTGACGCTTGTCGGCGATGCCTTCTTCTACCACGATGACGGCGTGCAACTGCTGCGCCCGGGCCAGATGTTGGTCTGTGACGCGGACCGGCCGTTCATGCGGGGCTTCTCCCACGGCCTGGAGGAACTGGCGGTCAAGATCCCTCACACGGTGTGGCGCGAGCTCGGCAGCCCCAGGTCCCTTTCGCAGCCGTTGGTCGTCGACGCCGGCGCTGCCCTGACGCAGACTTTCGCCCACCTGGTTGCCAGGGATCTGCGTCCGAATCCTGTCGTCGACGTAGACGAGGACATGCTGCTGGACATGCTCGTCTCCGCGGTGACCGGCCGCGTCCCTTCTCTGTCCGCCGTCCATCTGACCATGGCGAAGACCTACATCGAGGAGCACCTGACCGATACGGGGCTGTCCGCGGCTCGTGTCGCCCGCGGCGTCGGCATCAGTGAACGCCATCTGTCCCGGGTGTTCGCCTCGGGCGGCAGCAGCGTCCCGCGCTACCTGCTGCACCGACGCCTGGAGCGAGCCCACGCGTTGCTCAGCGCCGGGGCGGTGGGGACGGTGGCTGAGGTGGCCGCCCGGAGTGGGTTCGCATCCGCGGCCCACTTCTCCCACCGTTTCAAGGAGCGCTACGGACTGCGCGCCATCGATCTGCTGCGCGAGGCGCGCGCGCAGGCGTGACCGCGTGCCGGCCGGTGCGCCATCGCGGATCCCGCGGCAGCGCACCGGCCGGGTACTGCGTACGGTCAGCTGTCTTCGGGCGCCAGCACGATGTCGAAGCGGACCCGGGACCACGAGCGGTCTCCCAGGTCGCGGCCGTCTGGCGTGGGTATGCCCGCCGGTTGCGGCAGGAAGTCCTTGACCAGCGACTCCTTCACCCCGAACACGGCGTCCTGGTCCAGCAGTTCGTCCCCACGGACGAAGATGTGCGTCACCAGTGTCCGCTGCGCGGGTGCGCTCACCATGAAGTGCAGGTGCGATGCCCGCATGGGCGAACGGCCGACCGCAGCCAGCAGTGCGCCGACCGGTCCGTCGTGCGGAATGGGGTACGGCGTCGGGGTGAGCGCCCAGAACCGGTACCGGCCGTCGGCATCGCTGAACAGGTGCGCGCGGGCTGTCGTCCGGTCGTCGCCGTACTGTGTGTCGTAGAAGCCGTCCTCGTCGGCCTCCCACACCTCGATCCGCGCTCCGGCCACAGGCTTTCCGGTGACATCGGTGACGCTGCCCTCCACCCAGCACGGTTCGCCGGCGGCACCGAAGGAGAGGTCGCCGCCCTGAGTGATCTCGGGGCTGTTCTCCACGAAGAAGGGTCCGAAGACGGTGGCCTCGGTGGCATCGTCGTACGCCTCGTTGTTGACAGCGACCGTCTGCATGGAGGCACCGAGCACGTCCGAAAGCAGGATGAACTCCTGCCGGCGCTCGTCGGTGATGTGGCCGGCGCGAGTAAGGAAGTCGATCCCCCGCGCCCACTCCTCCTCAGTGAGGCGGACGTCCCGGACGAAGGCGTGCAGGTGGTGCGCCAACGACCGCATGATCTCGCGCAGGCGGGGATCAGCACAGCCGTCGAAGGACGCCAGCACCTGGCGGGTGACCTCGGCTTCCCTCTCCTGTTGCGTGGCCGGGACCGGCGTACCTGGCGAGGTGCTCTCGCTCATCGGGGGTCAGCTCCTTCCCAGGCGTTGCGGACGAGTTCGGTGATCGCCTCGAGCGTGACGGGTGCGGGGTTTCCGGCCGGCGCGGCGGCCACGACGGCCTCGGCCACTGCCCCCACCCCTTCCTGCGGCATGCCGAGATCGTGCAGGGAGCGCGGCACACCGAGTTCGTCTCGCAGCCAGGCCAGCCCCTCGACGGCGGTCCGGGATCCGAAGGCCGCGGCCAGGCGCCGTTCGGCCTCCTCTGCGAATGGCACGTTGAACGCCAGGACGTGAGGGAGAACCACGGCGTGCGTCTGGGCGTGGGGCAGGTTGAACATGCCACCCAGTACATGGCACATCTTGTGGTGCAGACCGGACCCCGCGGAGGCGAATGCCACGGCTGAGAGGTAGGCCCCGTACAGTGCCTGCTCACGGCCTTCCAGCGCGCCCGGGTCCTTCCCCACGAGAGGCAGTCCCGCCTGCAGCGCCCGTACCCCTTCCACGGCAAGAGCCTGGTTGATCGGATCGGTGCGCGGCGCCCACATCGAGTCCACACAGTGCGCGAGCGCATTGAGACCCGAGGCGACACTCAGCCCGGCGGGCAGGCTGAGCGTCAGCGCCGCGTCGTAGACGATCGCACGCGGCAGGACGCGTGCGTCGGTGCCGGTGGTCTTCACGGAGTCCTCGGTCAGACCCCACACGGCGGTGGCCTCCGAACCGGCATAGGTGGTGGGGACCGCGATGATCGGCAGCCCGGTGCTCAGCGCGACCGCCTTGGCCAGTCCCGTGGTCGACCCACCGCCGACACTGACCAGGATGTCGGCGTCCCAGGCGGCGGCCGCCGCCCGAGCCCGCTCAGCGACCTCGACGGGAACGTGCATGACGACGTCGTCGTGGTGGTGGACCACGGGCAGGCCGGCGGTCACGCGATCGGCGAGGTCCCACTCACCCGCTCCTGCGACGACCATCACCCGCCGCGCGCCGAGCGCGTCGATTTCCGCGGCCAGGCCCTCCCGGGCCGCGCCGGTGGCGAACCGCACCCGCTGCGGCAGCGTGTCGTGGACGAAACGCATGGGCTAGTCCCTCCCCAGGATCGAACGCAGTGCCGTGCGAAGCTGCCCCTCGGGATCGTCGGGCAGCTCCATGGCTCGCCACGCGATGTGCTTGTCGGGACGCACCAGCAGCACACCGCTCTCACCGATCTCGCGCAGCTTGGCCCAGTCGTAATAAAGGTCCGTCACTTCACGGCCCGGTCCGATGACGACGGTGGTGAGGGGGACACCCAGTTCCTCGCCGACCTTCTCGGCCGCCTGTTCCCACATCTCGCCGGCGATGCCGGTCAGCAGTGTCCAGCGGTGATAGGGCGCCAGGTCCATCAGCGCGTGCCGGTGTGCGCTGTCGCCGACCCAGGCGTGCGGCAGATGCGCGCCAGGGACGGTTGACATCTCGTAGTAGAGGTCGCTGTCGCGGGCGGGGGCGGGCAGTTCGCTGCCGTCGGGGACGACGGCCGTCGAGGTGTAGTGCTGGCCCAGCTCCACTCCGTGCGCGTTGAATTCGTAGTTCTTCAGTTCCATCGCCCGTACCAAGGCGGCTCGTTTGGCGGCTCCGGCGGGGGTGTTGGCTTTGCGCTCCTCGATCGCGGCCATCATCGCGGCCTCGTCGGCGGCATCGAGGACGCCCAGTGCGTCGAATATGCCGATGAACTCCCGGCTGGACTTGTTGGCGCGCGTGACGATGCGTTCGGCAACGGGCGCCCGTTCGGCACTGTAGGTGTCCAGCAGTGCGGGCTTCGCCTGTCCCTTGAGTACTGCCGCGATCTTCCAGACGAGGTTGTAGGAGTCCTGGACGGAGGTGTTGGACCCCAGGCCGTTGCTCGGGGGGTGCCGGTGGATCGCATCACCCGCGCAGAACACCCGCCCCTGCTGCAGCCGGGTCGCATACATTTCGTTGTTGCCCCACAGGCTTGTGCCGGTGATCTCCACCTCCAGGGTGGGCATGCCCAGGAGGCCGCGGACGATCTGTACAGCGGCGGCCTCGTCGACGACCGGAGGCTCTTCGGCTATGTCGTAGCCCCACACGATCAGCCACTCGTCCCACGGGCGCACCATGCGCACCAGCCCGGCCCCGATGCCGCCGACATTCGAGCCCGGCTGGACAACCCAGTACAGGACGGAGGGCCGGTGCGCGACGTAGCGGCTGATGTCGGCCCTGAAGGTGATGTTCATCGACCCGGCGATGTCCATCGCGCCTTCAAACGGCAGACCGAGGTCGGCGGCGACCTTGGAGCGGGCGCCGTCCGCGCCGATGAGGTACTTCGCCCGGATGTCGTATTCGTGGCCGGTGAGCCGGTCCAGCACCTGAACGGTGACTCCGTCGGCGTCCTGAGTGTGCGAGAGGTACTCGGTGGAGAACCGGGTCTGCGCACCGCGCTGCGCCGCATTGCGGACCAGGATCGGTTCGAGATAGGTCTGTGGGATGTCCACCGTCAAGCAGGGGGAGGCCAGACGGTAGTCCGCCTCCCGGTCCGGACGCGTGCCCCAGGTGTGAATACGGCCGATCTCCTCACCGGCGATGCTGGTGCAGAACACGGTGTCGCCGACGAGGGAGTGGTCCGTGGCGTCGGCCAGTACCTGCTCTTCGATGCCCAGGTCGCGGAAGACTTCCATCGAGCGCTGATTGGTGATGTGCGCGCGAGGGGTGTTGGCCGTCCATCGATACTTCGTGATCATGATGGTGTCGACGCCGAGCGTCGCCAGCATCAGAGCCGCGGAGGCGCCCGCGGGGCCGGAGCCGACAACCACCACGTCGGTTGTCACCGTCGCATCGGCCGGCAGTCCGGTTTCGGAGATTCCGTCGCTGAAGATGGGCATCGTAGTGCGCCTTTCATCGAACCGGCAGCGTTGCCGACTGCGTCAGTGTGAGACGCGCCCTGACAGGTACGGAACCGTTCGGCTGTGAGGTTGACGGAACCGCCAAGAGTTGGCGGATGCACGCAAGGTCCAGCAGGCCGTGACCGTCCGGCCACGTCGCGGATGTGCCGGTACTGCGGACGCTCGCCGTCCCAGCGGGGCGCGGTGTCGGGGCATCGGGGCATCGGGGCGCGCAGAGTCCGCCGTTCGTCGCCACGGGCTCCCTGCGACGCCGGGCCGGGTGTCGCCGCTCTTCCCGGCCGACCAGCCCGCGGGCTTGCTCCGGGAGCGTATTCCCCCCACACACACAGAGGTGGACGACGATGGACAGCAGGCAAGCACTTGTCGAGCGCAGCATCCCGTTCCTGCGGGAGATCAGGAATCGCACTGCCGGCAAGGAGCTGGAAACCTGGCTCAACACCACGTACGGACCCGACTCCGAGCTGTATGCGGACGTGTCGCGGCTGATCAAGCAGGGAGTGGAGGAGGGGTGGGCCGCCAACATCGAGGTCGACGGCCAGAACTACCGCCGCAGCATGATCGAACCGCCTTCGGCACGGACCGAGTACTTCAGCATCACCGCGGTGTACTTGAACAGCGTGCCCCGCTACCGCGGCCAGTTTCACCAGCACCCCTACGGTGAGCTCAACATGGTGGTGCCGATCGGCCCGGACGCCCAGCTCATGGGTCCGCACGGCTGGCAGGGCGCCGGCTGGACGGCACCTTCCCCCGGCAGCAAGCACTGTCCCGAAGTCCGCGGTGGTGCGCTGATCGCCCTGTTCTACCTGCCGGCGGGCCGCATCTCCTACGACGCCACGCCGCCGGCCGCCACCGGTCCGACGGCGTAGATCGGGCGTGTCATCAGTGCGGGCGGGAAGTACGAGCCGTGCTCGGTGACGAGATCCGCGGCAATGAAGGCATACGTCCTGCTGGAACGGCACGCTCCTGCCGGTCGGCCGGATCGCCGCCGACCATCCCTTCTCCTCCGGCAAGCACCAGAAGCACGGAATGAACGTGCGGGCATCTCCGGTCCATCCGGCTGTCCGCTGTGGGCATCGGCCGGGCCGGAGACCGGACCACTGCAGGCTCTGCTGAACCGGGCCGCCACCGCGAACGTCGAGGTCGGCCGCCGCCCGGCGTCGGTCCAAGACGAGTTGGCCGGCACCCGTCCCTTCACCTCACCCGCCCCGACCAACACCGTCGGCGGGTCATTCCCCCTCAACTGGTCATGCACAAGAAGGTCAGTCCCTTCGCACAGACTCCGTGGACGTACCGCTTGAATCTCGTCACCCCCTCAGGAGACACCATGAACAACCTCCGAGTACGACGGCTGCGCACGATCAGCATTCTCACCCTCATCGGGACGCTGAGCCTGACTGGCGTACCTGCAACGCAGGCGGCCGACGATGCGGGCGGCCGGCGGCTCGGGACGAGTACCGAGCACTCGAGCGGGACCAGACCCAAGCCCACGGTGGTGCTCGTCCACGGGGCCTGGGCGGACTCCTCCGGATGGGCAAAGGTCACCCGTGATCTGCAAGCCCAGGGCTACCAGGTCCTCGCGCCCCCGACACCGCTTCGTGGACTGCCTGAAGACTCGGATTACCTCTCGGCGTTCCTCCGGGACCGAACCACCGGCCCGGTTGTCCTGGTCGGCCACTCATACGGAGGAGCCGTCATCACGAATGCCGCCAAGTCGGACAAGGACGTAGAAGCCCTTGTCTACATCAATGCATTCGTTCCCGACGAAGGTGACAGTGTCCTTGGACTGCTCGACCCGAACCATCAACTCGACCCGGCGGATCTTTTCGAGTTCGTGCGGTACCCGGGCGCTCCGGAGGGCGACTACGACCTCTACCTGAAGCAAAGTGTCTTCCCAGACGCCATCGCGAACGGGATCCCGGCACGCGACGCGGCTGAAATGGCTGCGGCCCAGCGTCCCGTCACCCTGAGCGCGCTCACGGACGAGTCCGATGCGCCGGCCTGGAAGTCGGTACCGAGCTTCTACCTGCTTGGCACCCAAGATCACATCGTTCCCGTCACCCTGCAACGCGCGATGGCCGAGAACGCAGGAGCGAAGATCACCGAGGTCAAGGCAGGCCACCTCCCGATGATCACCAACCCGCACGTTGTCGAAAAGTTGATCACCGAGGCCGATCGGTCCACGCCGGCACGCTGAAAGAGGGTTGCGGGAAGCCGCGAACCGCTGTTCCGGCAACGTTGAGTGCTGAATGGGCCCTGCTTCGCGCTGCCGCCGCACGGCCGCTGCGTGCGTCCCGCGCCGAGAAGCCGGTGCGGCCTTCACCCTCCTGCTCCCAGGGGGAGCCCGACCAGCCGGAGGCTACCCGTGCTCGTCTGCCCGGATCGTGGGCCACAGTGCGGCCACGACCCGCTCCGCGTGATCGGCGGGTGTGCTCGCCCCGGTTTGCAGGTAGTCGCCGAAGTAGCTGCCGAAGCACAGGATGACCACGGTGTCGAGGTCGGCGTCGTCACGTACCGCGCCGGCGTCCTGCAGGTGCCGCAGGGTCTGCTTCAGCTCCTCGCAGCGCGGCCTGTTGCCGCGCTCGCGCATCTGCTCGAACAGTGCCGGCTCGCGCTCGGCCTCGCCCATGAAGTTGCCGTGCAGCCCCATCGCCCGCGCGTTGTGGTACCGGGGGTCCAGGCGCCGGACGGCCTCTGTGAACGCATCCAGCGGCGTCATCCCGTCCACGTCGAAAGACGGGTAGCTCTCGCGCTGCTTCTGCAGACCGTAGTGGAGCGCGTCCACCACCAACTCGTACTTGTTCGGCCAGCGCCGGTACAAGGTGGGGCGCGTCACACCGGCGTCCGCCACCACGTCGCCGATCGTCATCCGCGTGTACCCGTCGGTGGCCAGGCGCTTACGCGTGGCCTCAAGGATCGCCTCCTCGATCGCGGGGTCCCGCGGCCTGCCGCCGGGGCGGGGCGTGCGCTCCTGCTCGGGCGTGCCCGTCTCCGTCCCGGCCTTGCGTCGCGGTCGGCGTGCGCGGCCGACGACGCTCTGGTCCTTGCTGCTCACAGCGTGCTGTCCCTTCTTGTGGGCATCCACACTAGCCAGCTCGGAGCCACTCCAGAACAATTTAGTTCCAATAATTGACTGTAACGAATTAGGGCCTCCCCGGCGCCGGCGATCGGCAGAACACCCCCCAGCAGACGCACCCCTCATGACCGACGGCCTCAGCGCGTGGCCGACGAGGACGGCGCGATCTGTCTGGACGACCGTCCCGGCGACCTCGTGCGCCGTCACCCTGTCATGGGCCTTCAGCGCTTACGGCCCTGCCGATCAGCGCCTGAGGTGCTGGTGGCACGGGCCGGTGACAACGGGGGCTGCGCCCGGAGGCCAGTTACGTTACAGTCATCACCTGTAACTGTGGTGGAACAGGTCTCGGTCCACCGCTGATGACTCCTTCACCGGGGGAAAGCCATGGCAAGTAGCTATGAACACGGCCGATGGGGATTGCTGCTCATTGACCTCGTCAACGAGAACTTTTCGGAGGACGGCAAGGCCTATTCCATCTATGCACCGGAATACGAACGACTGGACACGATCGGCAACCTGAAGAAGCTCATCGCCGGTGTGCGGCGTCACAAAGACATCCCCGTCTTTTACTCGACGACTTCCTTCACTGACGAGGACTATTCGACCTGGAGGCATATCTCCGGGATTCACCAGCAGATGTTCGACAACCGGATGTTCGGGGCCGGCACCTGGAACACCGAGTTCCACGAGGAACTGGCTCCCCAGCCGGGCGAAGTGATCCTCGCGCCGCACAAGGGTCTCGATGTCCTCCACCACACCGACCTCGACTTCCAGCTCCGGCAGCGCGGAGTTGAATATCTGGCGATCGCCGGGGTCTCCGGGATCATGGCCGTGGAATCGACGGCCCGCACCGCCATGGAGCGCGGCTACCACGTCACGGCGTTCACCGACGCGATAGCCGCTCCCGGTGGCCTGGTCACGTACCAGGCGATGATGCGCGGCCTGAACATGGTCTCCCACAGCGTGGTCAGCGTGGACGACTTCCTGGCCTCGCTCGACGAGTCGGCGGCATAACACGTTCACCGCCGATCCGGTGGGGAGAGCAGCTGGGGCATGCGGCGGACACGAACGGGCTTGGCGGATGTTTATGGCCGGTTCTTGGCATCCGATCCCGGACTGATGCGGATGCTGTCCGCGCTCGGCACGGTCTGCGCGGTACTGCTGACGCTCGGTGTCATCGCGGCGCTGGACGCCCCGGTGCCGATCCTGGTGACGGGTGCTCTCACGGCGATGGTCAGCACGGCCGCGGTCACCGAACCCCGGCCGCGCGACCAAGCACTTACCCTCGCGACGGGGGTGCCGGTCGCCTGGGCCATCATGGCGGTTGGCAGCGCACTGGCGCCGTACCGGGTGATGGCGGACGTGGTGTTCGTGCTGCTGATCTTCGCCGCCATCTACATCCGGTGGCTGGGCTCGCGCGCGACCGCGCTGGGCATTTTCGCCTTCCAGCTCTTCTTCGTGACCCAGTTCGTCAAGACTCGCCTGGAGCAGTTGCCTCAGCTGTGCCTGGCCGTGCTGGTGGCCTTCGGCAGTTCGGCGTTGGTCCGGTTCGCCCTCCTGCGCTCGCCGCCGGAGCGGACGCTGGCGCGGCTGCAGCGAGCCTTCGGACTGCGTCTGGTGCTGGTGCTCGACGCGCTGATCGATGTGGCCGAGGGCGGACCAGAGGCGCCGCGCGCCGAGCGGGCGGTCCACGCCGTACGCCGGCATGCGGCCCGCCTGCACGCGGGCGCATTGATGATCCAGAGCCAGCTGGGAACCGGCACGCCCGACAAGCGCACGGCCATCGCCATCCAGTGCCGTGTGGCGGAAGCCGAGACGGCCGCGGAGCGGTTGGCCGTCCTCGTACTGCGGGTCCTTTGGCCCGGCGCCGGCGTCGACACCCTGTCCCGGCACCTGATGAAGGTCCCATCTGCCGGATCCCCCCTCGACGCCCGCGACGCGGCGGCGTTGCCCGTGCTGATCTCGGAGCTGCGGGCGCTGCGCGTGGCGATCGGTTCGGGTCCGTTGCGGCCGGCGGGCGCTGGTCCCACCGAGGTCCGAGGTCGGCTGCTCGGCTACCGCAGGGACGAGCATCTGCCCTCCGCGTCTCCGGAGATGCAGGACGTCTTCCGCTCTACCGGGGACTTCGCTCGCGCCCTGTTCTGCCTGCGTCTGGCCGGCGACGGGGAAAGCCGGGCGGTCCAGGACACCCCCGAGGCGGCACGCACGCTTGAGGGGCTGAAGGCGGAGGGCCCTGCCCCGGCGAAGGATGCCCTGCCGAGGCAGCAGGGCCCCCGCCTCCGCCCCACCACGCGGACCGCGCTCCAGGTCGCGACCGGATCGGCGCTGGCCATCGTCGGCGGTGAACTGCTGTCGCCGCAGCGCTGGTACTGGGCAGTCTTCACCTGCTGGGTGGTGTTCATCAGCACCGCCTCCACCGGCGAGATCCTGGTCAGGGGATACCGACGCCTGATCGGCACGGTGGTGGGTGTCGTCGCCGGGCTCGCCCTCGCCACCCTGATAGGCGACGCCTCCTGGCCGGCCTTCGCCTTGGCGGTCCTCGGCGTGTTCGGGATGTACTACACGATCGCGGTCTCCTACACGCTGATGTCCTTCTTCGTCACCACGATGATCGGCATGCTGTACACGCTGCTCCATACCCTCACCCCGAGCGTGCTGGTGGTGCGGATCGAGGAGACCGCGCTGGGGATCGCGTGCGGGCTGACGGCCGCTCTGTTCGTGCTGCCGGTGCATACCCGGGATCGCACGGACCAGTTGCTGCGCGACGTGCTGGAGCGGCTGCGCGCGGTGCTCTCCCAATCGCTGGCCCATGTGGGCGGCGCGTCGGGCGGGGACCTGCTTGGTCCGGCCCGCGCGCTGGATTCGGCCCTGCACAGCCTGCGCCTGTCGGTGCAGCCGTTGCTCACTCCGATCAGTCCGTTGCGGTCCCGGCGGCGCGCCGCGCTTCGTGTGCTGGGGCTACTGGAGACGGCCGCCTTCCACACGCAGCCTGGCTGCCACCGTCGAACTGGTTCCATCCGGCCTCCACATCGGCGCCGATCCGCGCCTCCTGGACGAGGCCCGCAGGATCGACCGCAACCTCGCAGTCCTGATCAGCCAGGTAACCGTCCGAGGCGAGGGCGACATCACGCTGGTGCGCGGTACCGGGATGCCCACCCCTGTCGAAGTGAGCGAACCTGGCGCGCTTGCCGAGGACGTCAACGCGGCACGACGAGTCCTGCGGCACCTCCAACGGGTGGACGAGAGCATCACGGGCCTGGCCCGGACGCTTCACCTGACTTAACGACTCAGGACGCCAGGGATGCGCGGTGGACGACCAGTGACCGATCCGTGAACCGGGCCTGCCGGGGATCATAGGTGCTTGCTCAAGAATGTTCGGATGAGGGGGACAACCTCCTCCAGAGCGCTCTCGAGCAGGAAGTGACCGCCAGCCACCAGGTGGACCTCCGCGTCCGGCAGGTCGGTGGTGAAGGCCAGTGCCCCGGCAGGTCCGAAGATCGGGTCGCCCTTGCCCCAGATGGCGAGCAGTGGAACCTGCCGCTCGCGGAAGTAGCGCTGCACCTTCGGGTACAACGCCAGGTTGGTGGCATAGTCCAGGAACAGCGCAAGCTGCACCCTGTCGTTGTCGGGGCGCGACAACAGATCGTGGTCATGGGTCCAGGTGACCGGGTCGACCAAGGTCTCGTCGGTGACTCCGGTGAGGTAGCGCCAGCGGGTCAGCTCCAAGGTGAGCGCCTGACGAACGCCGGCCTCGGTGCGGGGGGTTTGCTCGCGCCAGTAGTCGCGCACCGCGGTGAAGAACTCCGGCTTTAACCCTTCGTCGTATGCGTTGCCGTTCTGGGTGATGATCGCCGAGACTGCGGCTGGAGTCTTCAGGATGAGCCTCCACCCGATGGGTGCCCCGTGGTCGTGGACGAACAGGCAGTACCGCTCGATGCCGAGCTGAGCGAGAAGGTTTCCGGTGATACCGGCAAGCGAGTCGAATGAATACGTGAACTCGTCAGCCGGCGGCGCGTCCGAAAGTCCGAAACCGAGGTGATCGGGTGCCACGAGATGCCAGCGGTCGGCCAGCCGTGGGAGAAGGTGTCGGAACATCAGAGAGCTGGCAGGGAAGCCGTGCAGGAGCACCAGGGTGGGCCTGTCTCTCGGGCCGGCTTCCCGGTAGAAGACCTGGTGACCGTCGACCACGGCGTACCGGTGATGAATCGTGACCATGTTCTCTGCCGCCTTTGCCCGGTGTTTCGGTTCCTTGGGAGCGATCACTGAGCTTCATCAGCCGGGTCTCGGAAGGGTGACGTCACCGTTCCCGTTGAAGTAGCGCGGACCAGGGCGTTCAGGTGTCCTCGGTGCCCTGCGTCTGCTTTCCGTGTCACCCGGTTGGCGGCCAGACCGAAGAAGCTCACCGAAACGTACGGGCCCGCTGTGAACGACTTGTGGAGTCGCGACGAGGCGTGGCGTGGCGTCCGTCCGGTGTCAGCCTTTGAGGATCGCGGCCGAGACCTGGTCCACGAGCCACCGGCTTGCGCGGTCGACGCCCCACCCGAAGGTCTCCGCGGCGAGGACGAGCTGGGGATTGCGGAAGTGGAAGAAGATGATCTTCGAAGCGTCCTGGACGGAGAGTCCCTCGGCCAGGCCGCCGTTGTCTGCGATGCCCTTGACGATCGTTTCCAGCGCCTCTATGTGACGTCGGTCGGCGATGTCGAGGAACTCTTGGGCTGCCGGGAAGACGGGTGCTGCACGCTCGAGTATGCGCATGATGTCGCCGGCCTCGGCGGCATGCCTGACGTAGCTCTCGGCCAGGACCTCCAGCTTGGTACGGCCTGTGGGCGCGGCTGCCGAGTCGGTGATGATCTGTCCCACTGCCGGGCTCGTCGTCCACATCTCCATCAAGGTGCGGAGAAGCCCTTCCTTCCCCCCGCACCGGGCGTAGACGGTGGCAGGGGAAACCCGCGCCTCGCGTGCGATCTTCTCGACGGTGATCTGTGCATAGCCGGGCGTGCCGAACAGCTTCCGCGCGGCCTTGACGACTTCTTGCCGAGTCATCCTGGCGTACTCCTCACGACGGCTCGGCGTCTGCCCTGGCAACGTGTCACTCCTCGTCTCGTGGGTGGCGGCCTGTGTCGCTTTACCGTGGGATCCAGCACCTGGCCGAGGTCCGCGAAGTCCTGGGTGGCGACCCCGGTCAGTGAGCTTCTTCAGTCGGGTCTCGGACGGGTGGCGTCACCTTTCACGTCGAAGTAGTCCGGACCAGGGCCTTCCGGTGTCCTCGGCGCCCTGCGCCGGCTCTCCGTGCGCGGTGCCGGCTCTCCACGCGCAGGGTTTCCGTCGCGCTGGGCTGCTCGGAGGAGCCCGTCCAATCCCTCGAGCTCGGCGGTCGGGTCACCTGCCGCGTGCGCACGCTGAATCTGTGCATGCGCCGGACGACCGGCGGCAGCGTCGGTGTCGCTCTGTCTGAGCGTCGCGCAGAGGTCCCGTCCGTTCGTCACCGCGCCTCGTCGAGTTGGTAATGGAGACTGGCTAGAGTGGTACTCCAGCATCTAGAGTGTGTCTGCACTCACGCTAGCGCAACTCCTAGCTGCGCAGGAGCGAGCGGTGGGGCCGGGGTGGAACCATCGAGGAGGTCGGACCATGACATCAACGCTTGTCGTTCCAGGAAGTCCAGGAAGCACCGACCCGATGGGGGATCTGACACGCAAGGGCCCTCTGCGCCTGCAAGTGCTTGGTCCGTTGAGGCTGTGGCGGGGCGAGTGTGAGTTGGAGGCGGGACCGCCCCAACAGGCCTACATGTTGGCATTGCTCCTCGCCCGGGGAGGCCAACCGACCGGCATCAGCGATCTGATCGACCTGATCTGGGGTGAGGATGCGCCCGTCAGCGCCCTCAACGTGATCCACAAGTACGTCGGCTCGATACGACGCCTGTTGGAGCCCGACCTGCCCCCACGGACAGCGGGCGCCTACCTGCTGAGGCGGGGCAATGGCTACTTGTGCACAGCTGGAGAGGGCCTTCTCGACCTCACGAGGTTCCGGCAGCAATCCGACGCAGCCCGAAAAGCGCGGGCGGAGGAGCACGATGCCACTGCGCTGGCGCAGTACCTCGACGCCCTCCGGCTGTGGAACGGCCCGGCCGGCGACGGGTGGACACACGGACCGGTAGCCGCACCGATCTTCGCGGGGCTCAACAACGAGTACTTCCAGGCCTGCATGGAGGCGGCCGACGTCGCGCTGGCACTGGGGCAGCCCGCGCGAGTACTTCCGGCCTTGCACCTGGCTGCCAAGATGGCCCCGCTGCACGAATCAGTGCTGGCCAGTCTCATCACCGTGCTGGGCGACGCAGGTCGCCAGGCGGAAGCCCTGGGTGTCTTCGACGCCGTGCGCGGACGCCTCGCAGACGACCTCGGCATAGACCCCGGGCAGGCCCTCAAAGCCGCGCACCAGCGGGTACTCACCCAGACCCACACACCCCGGACCCCTTCGGCCCCGGCCCAAGACACCACGGCGCGGCCTGCTGAGCCCGTGACCGCAGCGCCCGCGGAGCTCTCGGCACTGTCGCCCTCCCTGGTCTCGCCGGGCGCACTCGACCGGCTGGTCGGCCGGGCGGACGAGCTCTCAGCGCTGCAACGCGCTGTCGAACCGGCCCTGGGAACAGGAAACGGCACGGCAGTGGTCCTGTTGGAGGGCGAACCCGGCGTCGGGAAAAGTCGGCTCATGGAAGAGATCGCCTGTCATGCCGAGGACCGTGGCGCTCTCGTGGTCTGGGGGCACTGCCTCGAGGGTGAGGGCAGACCGACGATGTGGCCTTGGGTCGAGATAGTTTCCAGGCTGTTTGAAACCGTACCGGCGTCACTGCGGGCGCAGTGGACAGCTCGCGATCTCGGTCATCTCGTCGACTCTCGCACGGAGAAGCCGAAGGCTCCGCCGATCCCCGACAGCAACGCCCGGTTCCGGCTGCTGGAACAGGTCGTCGACCTGATCACCGAGGCGGCCGGCGAACAGTCGGTCGTATTGATGCTTGACGACCTCCAATGGGCGGACACGAGTTCGCTCCAGCTGCTGGATCATGTCGTCTCCCGCCTTCCCGCTGGTACGGCCGTCGTCGCCGCGTTTCGTAACCTCAGCCCTTCGCCCTGCCTGGAACTGGTTCGGACACTCGCAGCCGCCAGTCGCGCAACAGGCCACCGGCGACTCTTGGTAGGCCCCCTGAGCGTTACCGAGGTGGCCGAGCTCATCCAACTGGAAACCGGAATCCGCCTCGCCCCGGACGTAGCTCGAACAGTCCGGAGCCGCACAGCCGGCAACCCGTTCTATGTTCAGGAGCTGGGACGACTGTGGGCCGCCGAGGGCGAGGTCACCATGAAAACGGTGCTGTGCAGCACCGTGCCGGTAACGGTGCGTGATGTCGTACGCGACCGTCTCGCCGTGCTCGACCAGGGCACCCGAGAGCTGCTTGACATCGCGGCACTAGTCGGCCGGAGCATCGAACTTGTCTTGCTGGCCCGGGCGGCTTCCCTTGGGGTGAGTTCATGCCTCGAGCGCCTGGAACCTGCCCGCAATCTTGGTCTGGTCGGCCCTACACCAGGCGACCCCTTCTCCTACCGCTTCACCCACGACCTGGTGCGGCAAGCAGTCTCAGAGACAATCCCGCCCGGTCGTGCCGCGACCCTCCATGGCTCCATAGCGGACGCCATCGAGGAGGTCGGCCTGAGCGACGAGTCTGTCGCCGAACGGCTGGCGCACCACCTGTGGAGCGCGGGTCCCTTGGCGGACCCGGCGCGTATCGTTGCGTCACTGGTCCGCGCCGGCGCTCAAGCCAAGGCGAAGACGGCGTTGGGCGCGGCCGAGCGCCACCTGGCATCCGCCGTGGAGCTGACACGCAAAGCAGCACTTCCCGAGTTGGAGCTCAGGGCTCTCTCGCAGCTGATCGCAGTCGTGGGGATGCGGTCGATGTACGGCTCGGCTTCTGTCAGCCTGCTGGAGCGCGCGGAACAGGTCGCGCACCGTCTCGGGCACGAGCGTGAGGCGGCGGGGTTTCTCTTCTCCCGCTGGACAGCACACGGCCAGGCTCTCGACCTGGACCGCAGCACTCCCCTGGCCCGCCGGCTCGAGGAGTTGGGCAGAACGGCCGAAGACCCGGTTGTCAGGACTTACGGCAGGGCGGCGGCGGGTATCCACGAGTGGTGCGTGGGAAACATAGGCGCATCCTTCGAGCGCCTGAGCGCGCTGGACACCGACACCTTCTCCAGCCAAGACGACGAGTACGATCCCGTACGGAGCGGCGTACAGCTGATGACCGCGGGAATGTTCGCGGAGATCACAGGCCACCACGGGCAGACGGCCCGAGCGCGGGCCATGTTCGACGCCCTCACGAGAGTGGCGGGGGATGATCCGTACGCCGTCATCACCGCCGCCTCTTTCGAAGCCCGCACCGCCTCGGTGACCGGCGACCCCCAGTGGGCTCTGCGTGCGGCCGAGCGGGGAATCGCCGCCGACCCGCACTTCTCCTTCGTCTCCCTGGGCACCTACCTCCGCCTGGCCCAGTACTGGGCGCTGGCGACTACAGGGCAGGGTCCCGCAGACGCCGCGGACGCAGCAGAACGCCTCATTCGTACACACCTGGCGAACCCCGTCCGCACGTGCGTCTCGACCTGGTACGCCCTCCTGGGGGAAATGCACATCGCCGCAGGCTCACCGGACAAGGCCGGGGCAGCACTCGACCGCGCCGACGAGTACCTTGAACGTTACGGACAGCGGCCCACGGAGGCTTTGATCATCCTTGTCCGCGCACAACTGCACTTCGCCGACGGCGATACCCGGGGCGCCGCAAGCTTGGCGGACCGGGCCCGCACCGTGGCACTGCGGCAAGGTGCGCATCTCTTCGCGCAACGAGCCGACCGCCTGCTCGCCCGGACCGGCGCACCGGTACCGAACAGCAAGCCCTGAGCTTGGCGTGTACTGACTTCGGCTCGTCAAGGTGACGTGGCTTCGTCGAGGGTCAGGCCGGTGCCGGCCATGGAGCCGTCGAGAGTGCCGGGCGCCATCCGACTCTGCTGTCATACCCCCCTACCGCGCAGGGCTTGATCAAGTTCCGTTGAGGTCGGGCTTGTAGGTGATGCCCAGGATGGGGAGGGCCCGTTCGGGTTGGTCGCGGATGGCGCGGGTGGTCTTCGCGATGTTGGTCGCTCCGAGGGCTTTGAGGGCTCCGATCGCGAGGTTGCGGAGGGTGGCCATGACACGGGGTGCGTTGCCGGCGTGGACTGTGGAGGCGTCTTCGGCGAAGGTACGGTCGCGGATGTGGTGCTGGGCTTCCACGGTCCAGTGTC